>JBCECW010000226.1:0-576 GCA_039207785.1 Pseudomonas sp.
CGCCGTATGTGATGCAGGTGGCCAACGCGCTGCAATACCACCGCGGTTGGGCGGTGCAGATCTATAACGCCGCCGAGGCGCTGCCGAATCTGATCAACCCGTTTTATATGCTGCCGCTGCTGGGCGTGCTGGGGTTGCGGGCGCGGGACTTGATCGGCTTTTCCTTTGTGCAGTTGCTGGTGCACGCGCCGCTGGTGTTGTTTCTGCTCTGGGCGTTGGGCACTACGTTGCAGTACACACCGCCCGTGGCGCCGTGAGTTATTGCGCTGGCGCGGTCGTGGTGCCGTCTTCCACAACCGGCGCCGTGTCGCTGCTTTCCAGCGGCGCGGGGGCGACGACCTCCGCCGGCGTTTCCGTCAACGGCTGCTCCACCACCGGCGGCGCCGCTTGCAGGGCGGCGGCATCCGGGGTGACCGCGGCGGGCACTGGCGTGGGTTCGCTGATCGGCAACTCAGTCGCCATCGGTTCCAATACCGGTTCGGTCACGGGTTCCACCACTGGCGCGGCGGCGGGCTCGATCACCGGCGTGACCACTTCTTGGATCGCCGGCGCGGTGGCGGGGGCCAGGGCCTGTGG
>JBCECW010000226.1:586-6582 GCA_039207785.1 Pseudomonas sp.
CCGAGCTCATCGTGACGCTCGACGACACCGGGGTGACGGTCGTCGCCGATGGTGTTCCGGTGGCGCTGCACTGAGCTTTCCGGACAAGCAGCGCTTCCTCGTCCCGAAACAAAAAGGCCCCCGCGCGGTGGCGGGGGCCAGGGCCTGTGGCTCGGGTACGCCTAGATCCGGCTGCGCCGCGGGCGCCGGTGCGGGTTCGGCAGGCTTCACCTGGGGCGGCAGAAACAATTCCACCAAGGCAAAAAAGCGCTCATAGAACTTGGCCGAAGACACCGTTTCACTGGCCACTTTCACCAACGAGTCATCGGTGGAGCCAATCGGCATCGACACCGAACCCAGCACACCCACCCCCAGGCTGGCCGAGTTATTCAGCTTCTTCAGCGCGTAACGGTCCTGCAGGGCGTTGGCGAACATGGTCGAGTGATGGTCGCTGGCGCCACCGTCGGTGCATACCACGTTAAAGGTGATTTCCAGGTGGTTGTCGCCGCTTTGCTGAAAGCTCTTGTGGCCGCTGACCTGCTTGGGGTCGGCGCTGGTGATGATGTACCCCTGGCTCAGCAGGGCGCGGCGCGCGGCCTCGCACGACACGGCATCGCTGCTGGCGTAGTTGCGCGAAAACGTGCCGGAGTCGGCGAAGTCTTCGTGTTCATACACGGCGTTGTTGTTCGAAGCACAGCCGGCAGCGCCTGCCAGCACCAGCGCCATGGCGGCGCCCTGCAGAGTGAGAGGTTTGAGCATTGGGGTCCGGGCCAAAAATAATGCGTGGCGTATTGTGCCTCAGAAAACGCCTACAGGGTGTGTCGCTATTCATACAGAGCGGGCATGTCTAAATCCTGAGCTGCGCTCTCGCTACAGTTCTAAACATTTCTCCCCTTGCACCTTTTGCGTTTGGCGTGGAATAGTCCAAACCAAGCAAGTGCTTGGTTTGGTTTTAAACGTTCTGCTGTGCATGTTGTTTCCCCATAAAAATAATTAGGAGGAGGCCCTGTGACGAATGCTGCCGTTTTGCCCCTAGAAATTTTCTTCCAGCGCGAAGCCCGCCACCCGGACAAGCGCTATATGGTCCAACCCCTGCCGGGCGGCAAGGTGCTGGAGCTGAGCTGGTCGGATGTCGGTGACCAGGCCCGCCGCGCCGCCAACTGGCTACGCGCCCAGGAGCTGCCTGCCGGCAGCCGCATTGCCCTGGTATCGAAAAACTGCGCGCACTGGATCATCACCGACCTGGCGATCTGGATGGCCGGCCATGTGTCGGTGCCGCTGTACCCCAACCTCACTGCCGACTCCGTGCGCCAGGTGCTGACTCACTCCGAGGCCGCGCTGGTGTTTGTCGGCAAGCTCGACGACTGGCCGACCATGGCCCCGGGCATCCCGGAAGGCGTACGCACCATCGCCATGCCGCTGCACCCTGAGGGGACGTTCGATGTGCAGTGGAGCGACCTGCAAGCCTGCACCCCGATCCGCGACAACCCCATTGGCGGCCACGACCAGCTGGCTACCATCGTCTACACCTCCGGCACCACCGGCACGCCCAAGGGCGTAATGCATAACTTCGGCAACTTTGCGTTTGCCGCCGGCCATGGCACCGAGCTGTTCAAGGCCACCGAAGACGACCGTCTGCTCTCGTACCTGCCGCTGTGCCATGTGGCCGAGCGCATGTTTGTCGAACTCAATTCGCTGTATGCCGGCGAGACCGTATTTTTCGCCGAAAGCCTCGACACCTTTCTCGCCGACCTGCGCCGGGCGCGGCCCACCCTGATTTTTGGCGTGCCGCGGATCTGGACCAAATTCCAGATGGGCGTGTACAGCAAGATGCCCGCCGAGCGCTTGGACTTCCTGCTGAAAATCCCCTTTATCGGCAAGCGCGTGGGCCACAAGGTGCTCGCCGGCCTGGGCCTGGATGCGGTGCGTTATGCGTTGTCCGGGGCAGCGCCGGTGCCGGAAGCCTTGTTGCACTGGTATCAGCGTCTGGGCCTGGATGTGCTCGAGGTCTACGGCATGACCGAAAACTGCGGCTACTCGCATATCTGCCGCAAGGGCAAGAACCGCCCCGGCTGGATCGGCCAGGCCAGCCCAGGCGTGGAAGTGCGTATCAGCGAACTGGGCGAAGTGCAGGTGCGCAGCCAGGCGACCATGCAGGGCTACTACAAAGACCCCGAGCGCACCGCCGAAACCATCACTGACGACGGCTTTCTGCGTACCGGCGACAAGGGCGAGCAAGACAGCGAGCACTACCTGCGCCTGACCGGGCGGATCAAGGAAATCTTCAAAACCAGCAAAGGCAAGTACGTGGCCCCGGCGCCGATCGAGAACCTGCTGGCGGTGCACCCGCGTATCGAGCAGGTGTGCGTGGTGGGCGATGGCATGCCACAGCCGATGGCGCTGTGCGTGCTCTCGGATGTGGGCCGTGAAGAAGCCGTGAATGGTGCGCGTCCGGCATTGGAAGGCAGCTTTAAAACCCTGCTGGCCGAGGTCAACGCCGCGCTGGACAAGCATGAGCAACTCAGCGGCCTGGTGCTGCTCAAGGAAGTCTGGGCGGTGGACAACGGCTTTCTGACGCCTACCTTGAAGATCAAGCGCAGCGTGGTCGAAGACGCCTATGCCGGGCGCTTTGCCGAGTGGTCTGGAAAGCGCGAAGCGCTGGTCTGGCATGAATGACTGATAAGGAGCTGGCATGAGTGTGTGGCGTACCACCCCGGATTTGCAGGCGCTGAACAGCCTGCGCAAAAACACCATCAATGAAACGCTGGATGTGCGTTTTGAGGCCTTTGACGAGGAGTCGATCACCGCCAGCATGGTGGTCGATGCCCGCACCCACCAACCCTACGGCCTGCTGCATGGCGGCGCCTCCGTGGTGCTGGCCGAAACCCTGGGCAGCACCGCCAGTTACCTGTGCATCGACAGCAGCCAGTTCTACTGCGTGGGCCTGGAGGTCAACGCCAACCACCTGCGGGGCGTACGCAGCGGGCGGGTCACTGCAGTGGCGCGGCCCATTCACCTGGGGCGCACCACCCATGTCTGGGATATCCGCCTGAGTGACGAGGAGGGCCGGCCCAGCTGCATTTCGCGCTTGACCATGGCGATTGTGCCGCTCGGCAAGATGCCGCCGCCGGTGTGAGCCTTCGCTTGGTGCGCGGAGCGCACCCTACGGTATCGAGTCGAGCCTGATCGTCTCGTTTACGTCGTAAACGTAGGGTGCGTTGCGCCATACCGGTGGCCGTATCGCCATCATTCCCGGCAGTTACAGTCATTGCCGCCCGCGCCACGCTTACGGACAATCGCCCACGTCTGTTTCTGGAACTTGCCCGTATGTCCCAACCGGTGTTTTTCGCCCACGCCAACGGCTTTCCTTCGGCCACCTACGGCAAATTGTTTGCCGCGCTGGCGCCGGATTATCACGTGCTGCATTTGCCCCAGCATGGCCATGACCCGCGTTTCCCGGTGAATGACAACTGGAGCAACCTGGTCGACGAGCTGGTTCACCACCTGCGCGAGCTGCCGGAACCGGTGTGGGGCGTGGGCCATTCCCTGGGCGGCGTGCTGCATTACCACGCTGCCTTGCGTCACCCCGAGCTGTACCGCGGCGTGGTGATGCTCGACTCACCGGTGCTGACCCTGGCCGACCGTATCGTCATCCGCGCCGCCAAGCGTTTTGGTTTTATCGACCGGATTACCCCGGCTGGCCGCACCCTGGGCCGCCGCGAGGAGTTCAGCGACTTTGCCGAAGCGCGCGATTACTTCTCGGCCAAGTCGCTGTTCCGCCGCTTCGACCCCGAATGCCTGGACGCCTACGTGCAGCACGGCCTGCAAGCCAATGGCGACAGCCTGCGCCTGTTGTTCGACCCGGCCACCGAAATCAGCATTTACCGCAGCGTGCCCCACAGCAATCCGGGGCGGCCGCAGCAGTTGCAGGTGCCGCTGGCAATGGTGCGCGGCCGCCACAGCCGCGTGGTATTACCCCATCACACCCGCTCCATCCGGCGCCTGCCGCACTGCCAATACCTGACGTTGCCGGGCGGGCATATGTTTCCGCTGGAGCGCCCGCAGGCCACCGCCGAGTTACTGAAAACGCTGTTCGACCGTTGGCAAGTCCGTTTGGAGAGTGCATGAATTATTCCTTTGAAGAAGTGCGCCTGAGCCTGCCGCATATCGAGCTGTCGGCCCATGTGTTCGGGCCAGAAGACGGCAAGCCGGTGATCGCCCTGCATGGCTGGCTGGATAACGCCATGAGCTTTGCCCGCCTGGCGCCCAAGCTCGACGGGCTGCGCATTATTGCCCTGGACTTTGCCGGCCACGGCCACTCCGACCATCGCCCGGCCGGCGCCCATTACCAGCTCTGGGACTACGCCTACGACGTGCTGTTGGTGGCCGAGCAATTTGGCTGGGAGCGTTTTTCCCTGTTGGGCCATTCGATGGGCGCGATTGTGTCGGTGCTGTTGGCCGGTGCCATGCCCGAACGTATCGAGCGCCTGGCGCTGATCGATGGCTTGATTCCGTTTACCGGCGAAGCCGATGCCGCGCCGGCCAAACTGGGTTCGGCGTTGCGCGAACAGCTTGCGCTGGCTGGCAAGCGCAAGCCGGTGTACGAGAAGGTCGAGCAGGCGGTGAAAGCGCGCATGAAAGGGGTGGGCGGGGTGACGCTGGAAGCCGCGCAACTGCTGGCCCAGCGCGGCCTGATGCCGGTGCCCGGTGGCTACACCTGGCGTACCGACAGCCGCCTGACCTTGCCGTCGCCGCTACGTTTTACCCAGGCGCATACCGAAGTATTTGTCCGCAGCGTGGCCTGCCCGGCGTGCCTGGTGGTGGCCGAGGGCGGCATGCTGCATGCGCAGCCGACGGTGGTGAAGTCGCTGGAGGGCACGCCTATTCAGGTTGAGCGTCTGGTTGGCGGCCATCACCTGCACCTGGATGACGAAGCCGGCGCCGAAGCGGTAGCAGCCTGTTTCAATAGGTTTTTTCCGCGTCTTGACTTGCCGGGGGCAACTGCGGAGTCTGGGCGGACCCCGCAGGGCGCGCTGCACGAGCAGCCCGCCAGTTGCTGACGACAAGATCAACGAGAAAACCTATGCGAGTGTTGCGCCTGTTGGCGATTTCCCTGGCTTGTTTAGCCGGCCCTGCCAGCGCTGCCGATCTGCCCGGTAGCGCAGACCTTGAGATTCTGCCGCGTTTCCCCCGCGCCGAAATCGTCGACTTCCGCGACGTGGCCGCCCAGGAACGTATCTACCCACTGGGCTCCATCCGCCGTATCAGCGGCAACCTGCGTTACGAGCGCCAGGTCGACAGCCTCGGGCGTATGCGTTCGGTCACCTACGAACTGCCGCCGGAACACAGCTCCGGCCAAGCCTTCAATGCCGCGCGCGATGCCTTGCAAGAGCAGGGCGCCGAAATCCTCTACTGGTGTGAAAGCCGCGAATGTGGCTCCGCCAGCCTGTGGGCCAACTCGGTATTCAGCAACGCCAAGCTGCTGGGCGCCGATGACCAGCAGGCCTACTTGCTGCTACGCCTGGCCGACCCTCGGCAAAACACCTTGGTAGCCTTGTACAGCGTCACTCGCGGCAACCGCCGCGCCTATCTGCATGTGGAGCAACTGGATAACAGCGCCGACCTTGGCGAGCTATTGCCGGGGCCGGCGACCTTGCTGCGCCAGTTGCGCAACACCGGCGAGCTGGACTTTGTCGGGCTCGATGGCGAGCCGGTGGCCGCCTGGGCCGAGCTGCTGGGGCGTACGCTGAATCAGGACAGCACCTTGCGCGTTAGCCTTGGCGGTAAATATGCCGAAGCCTGGCGCGATGCCCTGGTGGCGCAGCGGGTGCGGGCCAGCCGAATCGATATCGCGGCCACCCAAGGCGACGGCCTATCCTTTAAGCTGCTGCGCTAAACGCCTTGTCCTTGCTGGAGTGCTAAATGCCCAATAACGACCGCTTGCTGGTGCAGATTCTTCTGCTGGCGCTGCTGGGTTCCGCACTGTGGGTGCTGGCGCCGTTCTTTTCCGCGTTGTT
>JBCECW010000227.1:0-6571 GCA_039207785.1 Pseudomonas sp.
CGGGGCGCGAGCAGCGTTATGGGGTACACACCCTGCAGCCGGCGCAGGCACCTGGCAAATGGCTGGTGGTTGGTGGCGGGCCGGCTGGGATGAAGGCGGCGCTGACCCTGCGTCAGCGCGGCCATCAGGTCACCCTGGTAGAGAAAGGCGAGCGCCTCGGCGGCTTGCTTAATCTGGCGGCGCAACTGCCACGTCGGCACAAGTTCGGCTTTATCCCGCGCGACCTGGAGCGGCAACTGCGCAAGGCGGGCGTGGACATTCGCCTGAACTGCGCCATGAGCGCCGACGACGTGGTGGCGTTTGCCGCCGACGGGGTGATTCTGGCCACCGGTTCGACCGCGTTGAAAACCGCCTTTACCTCGACCCGTCCGGCCGTGGACCACGTACCCGGCACTGAGCAAAGCAACGTGCTCAGCGTGGTGGAGGTGCTGGAAAATCCCGCGCAGGTCGGCAAGCGCGTGGTGCTGTTTGACGAAGACGGCGGCCGTTATGCGCTGGGCACTGCCGAGTACCTGCTCGACCGTGGCCACCAGGTGCATATCGTCAGCCGCTTTATTTCCCTGTCGCCCAACCTGGTGCTGACCCTGGACCTGCCGGTGAATTACCAGCATGTGTTCCGCAAAGGTCTGACCTACACCCTCAACAGTTGGGTGCGCAGCATCAACGGCCAGCAGGCGCAATTGCTCAACCTGTTTACCGACCAGGACAGCGAGTGCCTGGAGGCCGACACCTTTGTGATCGCCGCCGGCAGTAGCCCCGACGATGCGCTGTACCGCGCGCTGCAAGGCCGGGTAAACAACCTGCATTGCATTGGCGATGCGCGCTTGCCCCGCGCGCTGCAAGACACGATCTACGAAGGCATGCTGGCCGGCCGCGAGCTGCTGGACGACCCCGCGCGCTTTATTGAGCAGGGTGAACTGGAAGGCTTTGGTGCCGACTGGCGCAGCAGCATGGGCGCCCCTGGCTATGTAGGGGAGTCGCAATGACCGTCGAACGTTATCCTCATCTGTTCCAACCCCTGAAGTTGCGCGGGCTTACCCTGCGCAACCGCATCATGCAGTCGGCCCATGCCATGGCCTTTAACTCCCCCGAGGGGCTGACCAATAACCGCGACATCTACTACCACGCCGCGCGGGCCAAGGGCGGCATTGGCCTGATGGTCACTGGCAACCGTCTGATCCACCCGACCTCGAACACCTTCTGCCGCGGTTACCCGTATGGGTATCGCGAGGAAATGGTCGAGCGCGACAAGGCGCTGACCGAGGCGGTGCATGGCTTTGGCGCGCATATCTTCGCCCAGCTCAATCACTTTGGCGTGATGGGCGAAACCCATGCGATGGACGACTACCGGGTGCTCTGGTCGTCGTCCAATATCAAGTCCCCGGTATTCGGCGAAATGGCCAAGGCCATGGAGCGCGCGGACATGGACGAGATCGTCGAAGGCTGGGTGCGCTCGGCCGAGTACTCGCGCCTGGCCGGCTTCGATGGCGTGGAAGTGCACCTGGCGCACAGCTATTTGCTGCATCAGTTTATTTCGCCACTGTTTAACAAACGCGACGATGAATACGGCGGCAGTTTTGCAAACCGTATGCGTTTTCCCCTGGAAGTGATCCAGGCCGTGCGCGACAAGGTCGGCCCGGATTTTGTGGTCGGCATTCGTTTGTCGATGGACGAGATGGTGCCCGGCGGCATGGAAACCGCCGACTGGATACAGGTGGCGCAAACCGTCGAAGCCACCGGCAATATCGACTACATCATGGCCACCGCCGGGGTGTACCAATCGGCCACCTATATCATGCCGCCCTACGATGTGCCGGACGGCTGGCTGGTGGACCCGGTGTCGCGCCTCAAGCGCGCGGTAAAACTGCCGGTGTTCTGTGTGTCGGGTATCGGCAGTGCCGGTGAAGCCGAGGCGATCCTGGCCCGCGGCGACGCCGATATGGTGGCCATGACCCGCGCGCAAATCGCCGACCCGGAATTCGCGCGGAAAACCGCCGAGGGCCGCGAGGACGAGATCTACCATTGCCTGCGCTGCAACCAGGGCTGTGTATCGCGGCTGTTCCACGGCACCTCGATGACCTGCCAGATCAACCCGGCCACCGGCCGTGAAGAAGTCTTTGGCCCGCAAACCCTGGAGCTGGCGCCAGTGGCCAAGCATTGGGTGGTGGTGGGTGGCGGCCCTGGTGGTATGAAAGCCGCCGAAGGGCTGGCCAAACGTGGCCATCGGGTCACGCTGCTGGAGCAGGGCGCCGAGCTGGGCGGGCAGGTGAACCAGATTGTGCGCCTGCCGCGGCGCGATTCCTTTGCCTGGATCACCGAAGACCTCAAGGTACATATGGCCAAGGCCGGTGTACAGGTGCGGCTGAATTGTCAGGCCACTGTCGAGCTGATCAAGGGCTTGCAGCCCGATGGCGTGATCGTCGCCACCGGCTCGCTGCCGGATCGTAGCGGCTACTCCGATATCAACCCCTTGGTGCAACAAGTGCCAGGGTTGGACGGTGAGCACGTGTTTACCGCCCTCGATGTACTGGCCCATCCCGAGCGCGTTGGCAAACGTGTGCTGGTGCTGGACGAGGAGGGCAACCGCTACTCTGCCGGCATCACCGAGTTGCTGGTGGACAGCGGCCACGAGGTGCATGTGCTCACCCGTTGGAACGCCTTGTTTCACCGCCTGGGCACCACCCTCGACCAGCCGGTGGTGTACGCCAATCTGTTTAGCCGTGGGCTTACCTACACACTCAACGCCTGGGTCAGCCAGGTGCGCGGCACGGCGGTGGACGTATTCAACCTGTACAGCGGCGATGAGCAAACGCTGGAGGGCTTCGACAGCATTGTCCTGGCGGTGCGGCATCTGCCGGTGGACGACCTGTATCACGCACTGAAAGGCGAGCTGGCGAATGTCCATCGTGTGGGCGATTGCGTGGTGCCACGCAAAACCGACCACGCGATTTTCGAAGGCTTTCTGGCTGGCCGGGAAATCTTCGATAACTGGAAACGCTATATCGAGCCGGGTGCTATCGAGGGTTTTTCCGGCCCGATCGAACAGGCTCTTTTTAGCTAACTAATCCTGTGTTGCTCCTTGGCCGGTACCTTCGGGTTACCGGCTTTTTTTTGTCTGGAACTAGCGCTCGAATTCACGCCGGAATTCAATTTGCAATAATAATTTCACCCTGCAAAAACGGCTTTGTTGCAGAACAGCAATATTTGTCTGAGTTGTGGAAAAATACTAATAAAAACAATGAATTAAAACTGTTTTAAAAGTTGGCAAGCGGCTTGCAATACCTCTTTTGCGGATATTTCAAACACGTAAAAAGAGAACAACAATGAGCAAACCGCTAGAGGGAATTCGGGTCCTCGATCTGACTCACATGCTGTCCGGTCCCTATGCCGGAATGATCCTCGCCGACCTCGGCGCGGAAACGATCAAGGTCGAACCACTGGCAGGCGAAGGTACTCGCGCCTTGCTGGCCAAAGACCCTCGGCATTCGCTCAAGGGCATGGGGGCGTACTTCCTTACCCTTAACCGCAACAAGCAAAGCGTCTGCATCGACCTTAAAAGCGAGAGCGGTCTGCAGGTGTTCTACGACCTGGTGCGCAAAGCCGATGTGGTGCTGGATAACTTCAGCGCCGGCGTGCCGCAAAAACTCAAGATCGACTACGCCCACCTGCGCACCATCAACCCGCTGATCATTACCTGTTCGGTGTCCGGTTTTGGCCAGGACGGCCCCAACTACCAACGTCCGGCATTTGATCAGGTGGTGCAGGGCATCGGTGGCGGCATGTCGATTACTGGCGACAACGCGCAAACACCGACCCGCGCCGGCATCCCGATTGGTGACCTGGGCGGCGGCATGTTCGCGGTAATGGGCATCCTCGCCGCGCTGCAGGCCCGGCATAGCAAAGGCCACGGCCAACACGTGGATATCAGCATGCTCGACTGCCAGGTCAGCATGCTCAATTACATGGCCACCATGTACTTCCTGAGCGGCGAGAACCCCGAGCCGCTGGGCAATGGCCACTTTGTTCACGTGCCTTACAACACGTACCGCACGGCCGATGGCTTCATCATTATCGCGGTGATCTTCGACAGCTTCTGGGACAACCTGCTGAGCGTGATCGATGCGCCGGCGTTGCGCGATGCCAAGTACAAGACGCAACCGGCGCGCCTGGCCGACAAGGCGCTGATCGACGGCACCCTCAACGAAATCCTGCTTACCCAGAGCACCGAGTATTGGGTGGAAAAACTCTCGGCGGTGCGCGTGCCATGTGCGCCGGTCAATCGCTTTAGCGAAGCCCTGGCTGACCCACAAGTACGTCACCGCAAAATGGTGGTCAGCATTCCCCATCCCGAGGGCGGCAGCGTCGAGGCGCCGGGCAATCCGATCAAGCTCTCGGCAGACAACGAAGACAGCTTTAGCGCACCACCGCTGTTGGGCCAGCACACCGATGAGGTGCTGCAGCGTGTGCTGGGTTACGACGCGGCGCGTATCGCCGCGCTGAAAAACCAGCGGACGGTGGGCTAAGCCATGAGCGACTTTGTCATCGTCAATGAGGTCGGGCCGCGTGACGGCCTGCAAAGCCAGGGCAAGACCCTGAGCGTCGCGGAGCGTCTGCAATTGATCGAGGCGCTGCTGGATAGCGGTATTCGCCATATCGAGGCCGGCAGTTTTGTTTCGCCGAAAGCCGTGCCGCAAATGGCCGGCACCGGCGAGCTGTTTGCCGATTTGCCGCTGCGCAACGAGACCGCGTATTCGGCGCTGGTGCCCAACCTGCGGGGTTATGAACTGGCCCTGGCGGCGGGCGCACGTTCTATCGCCGTGGTGCTGTCGGCCACCGAGACCATGAACCAGCGCAATATCAATATGAGCCTGGAACAGACCACGGCCGTGTGTGCCGAGCTGATGCAGCGCGCCCGTGCCGATGGCATCGATGCCCGCGCCTATGTGGCGGTGGCATTTGAATGCCCGTTCGAAGGGCTGACTTCGCCTGCGGTGGTCGAGGCGCTGACCTTGCGGATGTTCGAGGCCGGCGCCGGCAAGGTGATCGTCGCCGACACCATCGGCGCCGCCAACCCGCAGAGCGTCAAGCGCGTGCTGGAGCGCCTGACCGGGCTGGACGCAGCGAGCACGTTGTCCTGCCATTTCCACGACACCCGTGGCATGGCGCTGGCCAATGTCCTGGCCGCGCTGGAGTTTGGCGTGCGCGAGTTCGACAGCTCCATCGGTGGCCTGGGCGGCTGCCCGTTTTCCCCGGGCGCCAGTGGCAACCTGGCCACCGAAGACCTGGTGCTGATGCTGCAGGCCATGGGCTTGTACACCGGCATTGACCTCGACCGTCTGGTGGCTGCCGTCGAGCAGGCCCAGCGGCTTACCGGTTCCACCCTCGGCGGGCATAGCTACCGCTGGCTGCTGCGCGAGCGCAACAAGCGCCAGGAGGTGGCCAATGCTTAGCCGCCTGTTCAGTTGGCTGGCGCGCCTGGCGCCGTGGATGGTGATCGGCGGCCTGGCCTATGCCGCCGTGTTTATCCAGCCCAGCGTGCAGTCGGTGCCGCTGGACCAACCCCTGGTCGAGCGCCGTGACCTGTTTTTTGATGGTGCGGTGCAGGGCGATCAGCTCTGGGTAATCGGCCAGAACGGCGCGCTGCTGTCGAGCAGCGATGCCGGCAAGAACTGGCGCCGCGAAGAGCTGCCCGGCCGGCGCAATCTGCAGGCCATTGCCGTGTCGCCCGAGGGGCGCCAGGTGGTGGTGGGCAACCAGGGGCGAGTGTGGACACGTCTGTCCAGCGAGCCCTGGCAAAGCGTGCAACTACCGGTGTCGGAACTGGCCGGCAAGCTGCTGAGCGTGAGTTTTATCGCCGGTCATTTCTGGGCCGTGGGTGAAATGGGCGCGCTGTTTCGCAGCGACGCCGAGGCGCAGGACTGGCAGGCGTTGGGCGGCGATGCCGACGTGACCTTCAACAGCATCCGTGCCGGGGTAAACGGCGACCTGTGGATTACCGCCGAGTTCGGTCGCCTGCTGCGCAGCCGTGACCAGGGTGCCACCTGGACCACCCTCGAACTGGGCAGCGAAAGCCTGCGGGCGCTGGTGTTCAGCGCCAGCACCGGGGTGGCGGTGGGCAACCGCGGCGAGGTGTACCTCAGCCACGACGCGGGCGACAGCTGGCAAGCGGTGGCGCATTTCACCCGCGAGCATCTGTTCGACGTGGCGGTGCACAACGGCCACTGGCTGGTCACCGGCGACCGCGGGGCGCTGTTTCGCAGCGACAACCCAGCCGGCACCTGGCAAGCCTGGACCCCCGCGGGGCTGGACAAGAGCTACCACAGCCGCTTGCTCGACAGTGAACACGGTGTGGTCGTGATCGGCCAGCAGCTCGGGCTGCTGCGCGACAACGACTTGCAGATCTGGCCGCAGGAGTCCGTACGATGAATCCCCTAATGAACCTGGCCGCGGGTATTTCCGAGTGGGCCATTCGCCAACGCGTGACCGTGTGCATCGCGATTGCACTGATTACCCTGGGCTTTGCCGCTGCCCTGATCAAGCTGGATATTCGCACCCAGTTCAGCGACATGGT
>JBCECW010000228.1:0-6564 GCA_039207785.1 Pseudomonas sp.
AGCGGTGCATTGGCCGGTTTGATACGCACGCTGAGCTGGGTTTGCGCCAGGGCGATGGTCGTGGAGAACAACAGCGCCAGCGCCAGCCCGATCCTTGGGTGAACAGTCATGGAGCCGGATGCTAACACGGCTGGCAGCGCATTCCAGAGCGGCCAGCCGCGCTTGGCTCAGGCACTGGCGCGGGTTACCTGCTGGGGGTTGGCGTGGAAAAACACATGCTCGCGCACCGGTCCTACGGCCACTTCGCCGATCTCTTCGTAACCTTGGCGCTTGTAGAAATCCAGGTAGCGCGGGTTGCCGGTGTCCAGCACCACGCCCAGCGATGCCTCGTCGTCGGCGCACCAGTTATGCAGGGCTTCGAGCAATTGCTCGCCCAGGTGCTTGCCCTGGAATTCCGGGTGCACGCCCAACAGCGGCAGCACGTGGTACTGCCCCGGCGGCAGGCAGGCCAGCACGGCGTCGTGGTAATTGAGGTAGCGCTTGGTGCAGCGCAAGCCGGTTGTCAGCAGCATGCGCAGGCGCCAGCTCCAGCTCTCGGTGATATCCAGGCGTCGTTGCGGTGGCGCGATCAGCGCCAGCGCCACCAGGCGGTCATTGCTGACCAGGCCGATAGCCGGCAGCTCTTCGAGAAAATGCCGCTGCACCAACTCGCGCACCGTGGCGCGTACGCGCTGGTCGTAGCCGGGGCGTTCGGACTCGAACAGGTAGGCGAAGGTCGGTTCATGGCGGTAGGCGTGGTACAGCAGGGAGCGGGCTTCACGGACATAGCTGCTGTCGAGTAAACGCACCTCGGCAGCGGGGATGGCAAAGGACGTCGGCATGCACGGTTACCTCGGTAGGCCTGCTGGCACCACGCACATAGAGCACGGGCCACAGGCGGTTTTTATTGTTATGGACGCCGCCTCACGTTAGCAGCCAGGGGCTTGCCCTGCCACACCGCGGCTGGCCGCAAGGCCGGGCATCGGCTAGCATCGCAGGCCTTCTTGTTTGTTTGCCCAGGACCTTGCCGCCCATGAAGATCGTTTCCTTCAACATCAACGGCCTGCGTGCCCGCCCTCACCAACTGGCGGCGCTGATCGAAAAACACCAACCGGATGTGATCGGCCTGCAGGAAACCAAAGTGGCGGACGAGCAGTTCCCCTTCGCCGAAGTCCAGGCCCTGGGCTACCACGTGCACTGGCACGGGCAGAAAGGCCATTACGGCGTGGCCCTGCTGTCGCGCCAGGCGCCGCTCGAACTGCACAAGGGCTTTCCCGGTGACGAAGAAGACGCCCAGCGGCGTTTTATCTACGGCACCTTCGCCGATGAAAACGGCCAGCCGGTGACCGTGATGAACGGCTACTTTCCCCAGGGCGAAAGCCGCGACCACCCCACCAAGTTCCCGGCCAAGCAACGCTTCTATGCCGACCTGCAAAACCTGCTGACCAGTCAGTTCAGCCCGGACCAAGCCGTGGTGGTGATGGGCGATATCAATATTTCGCCAGAAGACTGCGATATCGGCATTGGCGAGGAAAACCGCAAGCGCTGGCTGAAAACCGGCAAATGCAGCTTTTTGCCGGAAGAGCGCGAATGGCTGGCCACCCTGAAAAGCTGGGGCCTGGTGGACAGCTTCCGCCACCTGCACCCCGAGGTGAATGACCGCTTTAGCTGGTTTGACTACCGCAGCCGCGGCTTTGAAGACGAGCCCAAGCGCGGGCTGCGTATTGATGTGATCCTGGCCACGGCGCCGCTGCAAGGGCGGATCAAGGATGCCGGTATCGACTACGAACTGCGCGGGATGGAAAAGCCATCGGACCATGCGCCGATTTGGCTGGAGTTGGGCTGAAGCACTTCAGATCAAAGGCCCCTCACCCCCAGCCCTCTCCCGCAAGCGGTAGAGGGGTGACGAAAGGCTGATACCTCACTCGGTCAGCTCCCTCTCCCGCTTGCGGGAGAGGGTTGGGGTGAGGGGCCGTTGACCTTAGCCAGTTGGCAGGCTGATGCTTACCCGCAGCCCACCCAACGGGCTATCGAGCAATTCCAGTTGCCCGCCGCGCGCCTCGACGATATCGCGCACAATCCCCAACCCCAGGCCATGGCCGCTGACCTGTTCATCCAGGCGTGTACCGCGCTCCAGCACTTCGCCGCGGCGCACCTGATCGATCCCCGGCCCATCGTCATCCACCAGCAAGGTAAACCCCGCCACCTCGCGGACAATGCTCAGGCGCACCGTGCTTTGCGCCCATTTGCAGGCGTTGTCGAGCAGGTTGCCGAGCATGTCCAGCAGGTCTTCGCGATCCCACCGCAGGCGCAGACCGGGCTCGGCCTGCCAGCTCAGGTCCAGGCCACGGTTATGGATCATGCCCAGGGTGCTGATCAGCGCCGGCAATTCTTCATCACAATCGAACTGTGCGCCGGGCAAGGCTTCGCCGGCCAGCCGGGCGCGGCCCAGCTCGCGGCTCAGGCGTTGCTCGATCTGTTGCAACTGGTCACGCAGCGTGGCTTGCAGCTGCGGGTGCGCCTTGAGTTCCTCGCGCTCAGCCAGGCTGACCAACACCGCCAGCGGGGTTTTCAGCGCATGGCCGAGGTTGCCCAAGGCATTGCGTGAGCGCAGCAGATGGTCTTCGGTATGGGCCAGCAGGTGGTTGATCTGGGTAACCAGGGGCTCCAGTTCCAGCGGTACGTCACTGTCGAGCGCCGCGCGCTGACCTTGTTGCAGTTGCTGCAATTGCCGGCGCACCCGCTCTAGCGGCCGCAGGGCGTTACGCACGGTCAGGCGCTGCAGCAATAGCACCAGCAGCAAGGCGCCGGCACCGATCCCCAGGCCAACATATTGCACCTGGCGAAAGCTGGCGAGAATCGGGCTGTAGTCTTGCGCCACGGTAATGCTTAGTTGCTGGCCATAACGGCGGTAGTCGGCGCGGTACATCAACAGTTGCTGCTGGTTGGGGCCTTCGATCAGGCCGTCTTGCAGGCCGGGTGCCGGCGCCGCTGCCAGCTCCCAATCCCACAGGGAACGCGAACGCCAGGGCGCCGGTGTGCCGCTGGCGAATTCGATACGAAAATAGCGCCCGGAAAACGGCCGCTCATAGGCCGGCTGCACCCGCTGTTCATTCAGCTGCAAGCCGTTGGGGCCGCGGACGGTGGCCACCAGCAGGTTTTCCGTATGGTGGCGCAGGCTGGCTTCCAGGTAGCGGCGCAGGCCCAGGTCCAGCAGCCATAGGCTGGTTTGCGCCAGCACCAGGCCGACCACCAGTACGCTGACCAGCCCCAGGCTCAGGCGGCGCTGAATCGAGATCATGGCGCCAGCCCGATAAACCGATAGCCCTGGCCACGGCGGGTTTCGATTACCTCGCGGCCCAGCTTGCGACGCAGGTGATTGACGTGCACTTCCAGCACAATGGAATCGCGCTCGGTTTCGCCGTCGTAGAGGTGTTCGGCCAGGTGGCTTTTGGACAGCAACTGCTGTGGGTGCAGCATGAAATAGCGCAGCAGACGGAACTCGGCGGCGGTCAGCTCGATGGTGGCTTGGCCATTGCTCACGCACTGGCGCGCTTCATCCAGCTGCAGGCCGGCCGCGTCCAGCTGCGGCTGGTTGGCCAGGCCTTTGGAGCGGCGCAGCAGGGCCTGGATACGCAGCTGCAATTCTTCCGGGTGAAACGGCTTGGTCAGGTAGTCATCGGCGCCGGCTTTCAGGCCGTCGATACGCTCGGCCCAGGAGCCACGTGCGGTAAGGATCAGCACCGGAGTGGCCAGGCCGCCAGCGCGCCATTCGCGCAATACCTCAAGCCCCGGCTTGCCGGGCAAACCGAGGTCGAGAATGATCAGGTCGTAGGGTTCGCTGGCGCCCTGGTACACGGCATCGCGGCCATCGGCCAGCCAGTCCACGGCATAACCCTGGGCCCCCAGGCTGGCGAGTAGTTCATCGGCCAATGGCACATGGTCTTCCACCAACAGCAAGCGCATCAGTCGTCTTCCTTGTCTTTGAGGATATGCCCGGTGCGCACATCGATTTCCAGCTCGCGGACCACGCCGTCGGTGGTCAGTAATTCAACTTCATAGACCAGCACGTCATCCTCTTCTTCCAGCTCGGCCTCCAGCAACTTCGCCCCGGGGTAACGCCCCAGGGCGGGTTGCAGCAGCTGTTCGAGGGGCGGAATGCGGCCTTGCTGGCGCAGGCGCAGCACTTCGTCCTGGTCCAGGTCGCGGGCGTGAACCGCGACGCTGAGGGTCAGTACAGCCAGGACCAGGGCGACGATACCGCTGTAGCGCAGCAGCCATTTGCTAACCGGCGCGCTCATTACTTGTCTTGATGGTCTTTAAGGATCTGGCCGTTGGTGGCGTCCAGCTCCAGGTCCCATTCCAGGCCTTGGGCATCACGCAGCTCAACCTGGTAGATGTATTTGCCGTATTCCTCTTCCAGCTCGGTTTCCTTGACGGTGGAACCGGGGTGTTTGGCAATGGCGGCGGCGTTGAGTTTCTCGAACGATTGAATGGTGCCGGCATCACGCAGTTTCAGCGCTTCGTCCGGGCCCAGGTCGCGGGCTTGGGCCAGGCCCGCAGTGGCGGTAAGGGCAGCGATGGTAAACAGGGCAGTGAACTTGTTCATGGGTTGTTTCCTTTTCTTCAGTGAAGGGGTTTTGCTTTCGACGGGATCACCTTATCGCCAGCCCCTTAACTGAAGCTTAAAACCCTGAACGCGCCGGCAATTCAAGGTTTGGAGGCAATCGCCTTGGCCAGTGCGGCCTGCAAGTCCGGGTCATCGGGCTTGGTCAGGCTGGAGAAACTGGCCACCACTTTGCCCTGACGGTCGACCACATATTTATAGAAGTTCCAGCGCGGCGCACTGCTTTGCTCGGCCAGGTCTTTGAACAGCGGAATGGCCTGGTCGCCGCGTACGTGTTGCGGCTCGACCATGGTGAAGGTCACGCCGTAATTGACGTAGCAAACCTTGGCGGTTTCGGCGAGGTCGGGGTCTTCCTGGTTAAAGTCGTCGGAGGGTACGCCGAGCACTTCCAGACCTTGGTCCTTGTGGCTTTTATACAGCGCCTCAAGGCCTTTGAACTGCGGGGCAAAACCGCAGTGGCTGGCGGTGTTGACCACCAACAGCGGCTTGCCGGCGAAGTGTTCGCAGAGGTTGATCTGCTCTTTGTTCTTGTCGCGCAGCTTGGGCAATTCGCCCTGCAGCAGTTGCGGGCACTCGCTGGCCAACACAGGAAAGGAGAACAGCGAGAGAACGACGGCAGGCAGAAGGATGCGACGCAGGCTCATGGTAGTAGCGCTCAGTGGCCGGTGGGCAGTTCGGCCACGCTACCCGTCATGCCCCCTTAACGTCAAAGGCAACTGCCCATGCCCAATTGCAACAAGGCGAGTCCGCCTTGGTGCCAGCCCCACCCGATCAACGCCAGCACCCCGACGGCAGCCGCGATGCTCAGCGCCCACGCCAGCGCACGGCTCATGCCGCACTGGCCTGCAAGCGCGCCACCGGCTGTTCGCGCACCGGCCAGTTCAAGGCCGCGGCGATCAGGCTAAGGGCAATGGCGATCTGCCAAACCAGGTCGTAGCTGCCGGTGCGGTCGTACAGGTAACCGCCGAGCCAGCCACCGAGAAACGCGCCCAGTTGGTGAAAGAGAAAGACGATACCAGCCAGCATCGACAGGTTGCGCACGCCGAACAGGGTGGCCACGGTGCCATTGGTCAGCGGCACGGTGGATAGCCAGAACACCCCCATCAGCACGCCAAAGGTATAGGCCGTCAGCGTGCTGACCGGCACGCTGATAAACCACACCAGCACCGCACGCGACAGGTACAAGGCCACCAGCAGGCGCGGCTTGGACATGCGCCCGCCCAGCCAGCCGGCAATATAGGTACCGAAGATATTGAACAGCCCCACCAGCGCCAGCACCGTGGTGCCGACGGTGGCGGGCAGGTGTTGGTCCACCAGGTAGGCCGGCAGGTGCACGCCGATAAACACCACCTGGAAGCCGCAGACAAAAAAGCCCAGCGACAGCATCCAGAAGCCCTTGTGCGCCGCTGCTTCCTGCAGGGCCTGGCCCAAGCTTTGTTCCTGGCCAACGGCCGGCAGCGGTTTGTCTTTAAGCATGGCCACCAACGGCACGATCAGCGCCGCCAGGCCGCCCAGGGCGATCAAGGCCAGCGACCAACCCAGCCAACTGATCAGCCCCAGGGTGCCGGGCAGCATGGCGAACTGGCCAAAGGAGCCGGCCGCCGCCGCGATGCCCATGGCCATGCTGCGTTTTTCTGCCGGCACGGCGCGCCCGACGACGCCCAGCACCACCGAGAAGGTGCAGCCCGACAAACCAAAGCCGATCAGCAAGCCGGCACTCAGCGACAGCGACCAGACGGAATCGGCCGAGGCCATCAGCACTAGGCCCAGGGCATACAACACGCCGCCCACCACCATCACCCGCCCTGCCCCATAGCGGTCCGCCAGGGCCCCGGCAAACGGCTGCGACAGGCCCCACAACAGGTTTTGCAGGGCAATGGCAAAGGCGAAGGTTTCCCGGCCCCAGCCAAATTCGGCGCTCATGGGCGGCAGGAACAGGCCAAAGCCATGGCGAATGC
>JBCECW010000229.1:0-6501 GCA_039207785.1 Pseudomonas sp.
TGGAGGGTGACTCCGCGGGCGGTTCTGCCAAGCAGGGCCGTAACCGCAAGACCCAAGCGATTCTGCCGTTGAAGGGTAAGATCCTCAACGTGGAACGCGCTCGTTTTGACCGCATGATTTCGTCGCAGGAAGTCGGCACGCTGATCACGGCCCTGGGCTGTGGTATCGGTCGTGAGGAATACAACATCGACAAACTGCGCTACCACAACATCATCATCATGACGGACGCCGACGTCGACGGCTCGCACATCCGTACGCTGCTGTTGACCTTCTTCTTCCGTCAATTGCCTGAGCTGGTCGAGCGTGGCTACATCTATATCGCCCAGCCGCCGCTGTACAAAGTGAAGAAAGGCAAGCAAGAGCAGTACATCAAGGACGACGAGGCCATGGAGGAATACATGACCCAGTCGGCCCTCGAAGACGCCACCCTGCACGTCAGCGAGAACGACCCGGGCATCGGCGGCGAGCCGCTGGAGCGCCTGGTCAACAACTACCGTGCGGTGATGAAAACCCTCA
Organism: Pseudomonas sp.; assembly: GCA_039207785.1. Lineage (GTDB taxonomy): Bacteria > Pseudomonadota > Gammaproteobacteria > Pseudomonadales > Pseudomonadaceae > Aquipseudomonas. Next base: position 517 of record JBCECW010000229.1, read on the forward strand.
AGCGTCTGTCGCGGATCTACCCGCAAGAACTGACCGAGCACTTTATCTACCTGCCGGCCATCAGCCTCGACAACCTGAGCGATCAGGCAGGCATGCAAGTTTGGCTGGAAAAACTCAACGAGCGCCTGCGCACGTCCGAGAAGTCCGGCCTGGTGTATAAAACCCGCCTGCATGAAGACCAGGAACGTCACCTGTGGGTGCCGGAAGTCGAACTGGTTTCCCATGGTGTTTCCAGCTTCGTCACCTTCAACCGCGACTTCTTCGCCAGTAACGACTACAAGACCGTTACCGCGTTGGGCGACCAGCTCAACAGCCTGATGGAAGAAGGCGCCTACGTGAAACGTGGCGAGCGTAAAAAGCCGGTTAGCACCTTCAAGGACGCCCTAACCTGGCTGCTGGCAGAAAGCACCAAACGCCACAGCATCCAGCGCTATAAAGGGCTGGGCGAAATGAACCCGGACCAACTGTGGGAAACCACCATGGACCCGGACGCACGTCGCATGCTGAAGGTGACCATCGAAGACGCCATCAGCGCCGACCAGATCTTCAACACCCTGATGGGCGACGAAGTGGAACCGCGCCGCGACTTTATCGAAACCAACGCCTTGGCGGTGTCGAACCTGGACTTCTAGTTTCGACGAAGAGAAACCGTTATTTCGATTGCGCGATAACGGTTTCAGCAAGACCTTTGAACCCCGGCCTAAAGCCGGGGTTTTTTATTTTTCAGTGGCATCAAGCGCTGCTAGTGAAACTACGTCATCAGAATGGGAATGGTCCTAAGGCAATACCCTGTCTTTATAAAAGTAATTCGCAGACGATTGGTTCGATCTAAGGTCAGTAGGTGGGACGGCTAATGGAAGTAAAAAAAGAGCCTAACGAGGATGAGGTGCTGTCAGCCATTGTTCGAGAACGCTTGGCAGACCCTCAGCGTGTAAAGGTAACGTTGAATGAGTTATGCCCTCCTTCCCCTTCTACTTCTTGTGAAGTCGAGGCAGCAATTACCCAATGCCAAAATTCACAACGATGCTTCTAGTTCCATGGAGCTGCTAGCAAAAAGCTAACGGGGCTTTTTAAACCGCCAAGCTACTTATCAACAAAAACCCCAGCCAAGGCTGGGGTTTTTGTTTTAAACGCCTGATACGGCCATCCCAGGCCGTTTAAACGCCTTATTTCAGGCCAAGCGCATTACGCATGGTGAAGTACAGGTCGGTCTGGTCGGTCAGGCCGGTAACGTTGGCGGCATGTGGGCCATAGGCAGCTACACGCAGCTGGGTACCGGTGTGTTCCTGCGACGACCCTTCCGAGTTGCCGTAGCTCACCGCCATGACGGCGCCGTCCTTGGTGTTCAGCGCCTGGGTCAGGCCCGGGGCAGCGGTTTCCAGGGCGACGATCTGGCTGGAGTGGGCGTGGTCGGCGGTGACGATCACCAGGGTGTTGCCGTCGGCCTTGGCGAAGGCCAGGGCCATTTGTACGGCTTCATCGAGGTCGACGGTTTCGCCGATCTGGCCACAGGGGTTGGCGGCGTGGTCCTGTTTGTCGATCGAGGCGCCTTCTACTTGCAGGAAGAAACCGTTGCGGTTGTCTTTGAGCAGGTCGATGGCCTTGACGGTCATCTCGGCCAGGGTTGGCGTCGCGGCGGTGCGGGCGGCGTTCTTCTGGCAGGTCACTGGGGCCTGGTTGAGGTTGCCGTGGTAGGTGGCAGTCGGGCCGATCCAGCGGGTCGGCATATTGCCGGGCGAGAACAGGCCAATCACGGGCTGCTTCTGGTTGGCGGCTTTGATTTTTTTCAGCGAGGCGGCGTCTTCCACGATCACAAAGCCACGGGCAGCGGCCTGGTCGCGCAGGGTTTTGCCAGACCATTTACCAGCCTTGGCCACTTCGGCGAAGGTGGCGGCGCCGCCGCCCAGGGTGACGTCCGGGCGCACGTTCAGCAGTTGCTCGGTGATCGAGCCGGCACCGCCCTTCTCCAGGGCGTTGCTTGGGCACTGGGTGCTGGTGGCCACCGGGCCGTAGCATTTGCGGCCGGTCACGTGGGAGAACAGCGCGGCCGGGGTGGCGTCCTGCAGCTCGGCGGTGGAAACGTTACCGGTGGCCATGCCGCGCAGTTTGGCCAGCTCCAGAATGGTCTGGTGGGGCCTTTCGTGGATATCCACACCCAGCGCACCGTTGTAGGTTTTAACCCCGGTGGACCAGGCGGTGGCCGAGGCTGCCGAGTCGGTTACGTAATCCGGTTTGCCAGTGTCTTTGTGCAGGGCGTAATGGGTGTATTGGCCGGTCAGCGGCAGGGCGTCGATGCCCTTGAAGTAGCCGCCCGCCCCTTCGGCGTAGTTACGCGCCAGGGTGATTTCCGAGTCGCCCATGCCATCGCCAATCAGCAGGATCACGTTCTTGGCCTTGCGGTCGGAGAGCGAGGCTTTGATCGAGTCGGTCAGGTCACGACCTACACGGCGAGCGCCGGCGTATTCGGTGATATCGCCGCGGGCTTCGCGGTTGTACAAGCTCTTGCTGACTTTCTGGTCGTAGTCATGGGCAACGCTGAACGAGGAAAACGACAGCAACGCGGTGGAAACGGCAATGGATAACGCCAACGGTAAGGCAGTAGTCATCTGAGGAGTCCTTATGCAGATGGGCAAAAAAAGGAAGGTGTTCTCGCGACTACTGCCAGCGCTGCTGAACCGACGAGATAAACAAGCAAACCGACAATAGGCATGCTTGGTTAACGTCGCGTTACAACGCAGCGAGCTACGGTAAATCTGTGAAGCAATCGCCCCAATGCAAAAAGCCCCGGCACAAGGCCAGGGCTTTTTGTTATTTAAATCAATTGCTTGCTAGAGCTGAACGGGGGTTTCGCCAATAACGTTATCGCCGTACAGCGCGCCCATATCCCGTTGTGCTTGTTCCACCCAGGCGAAGGCACGGTCGTTGAGCTCGGCGATGGCACGTGGGCCAGTCCCTTCTGCATACATCGGTGCGCCGATTACCACCTGGATGGTGCCTGGGGTTTTGCCCCAGCCTTGTTTAGGCCAGAACTCGCCGGCGTTATGGGCAATCGGCAGTACCGGCAAATTGGCGTTTACCGCCAGTGCCGCCCCGCCCCGGGAAAACTTGCCGATCTGCCCGGCCGGCACACGGGTGCCTTCGGGGAAGATCAGCACCCAGATATTTTCCTGCAAGCGCTCATGGCCCTGCTTGGCCAGCTCTTTCAGTGCGGCCTTGGGGTTGTCGCGGTCAATGGCGATGGGTTTGAGCATGGCCATCGCCCAGCCAAAGAACGGCACATACAGCAGCTCGCGTTTAAGCACCTGGCTCAGTGGCGCGAAGTAGCACGAGAGAAAGAAGGTTTCCCAGGTGCTTTGGTGTTTGGACAGGATCACGCAACGTTGGCTGGGCACGTTTTCGGCGCCATGCACTTCATAGCGAATGCCAAGCATCACTTCGGTCAGCTTGACCGCAAAGCGACACCAATTGACGTTGATAAAGCGATAGCGGGCTTCGAACGATTGGAAGGGGGCGATAAAGAAACTCAGGGTGCACCAGAGCAACGCGCTGCCGCCGAGGAGGATATAGAAGAGGAAGATTCTGATGGCCAGCACGATCGACATTGAGCGTTATCCGTCGCGGGCAATCCCCGCCTATTGGGTGTGGAGTAACTGCGCGGCAACCGCCGCCAAATCGTCAAATATCAAGGTACCCGCGGGCAGCTCGCCACCCAGGGTCTTTTCGCCTTTGCCGGTCTTTACCAACACAGGCTGACAATCGACGGCCACCGCCGCCTCCAGGTCACCACGACTGTCGCCGACAAACCATATGCCTGCAAGATCTGTCTGGTAATGCTTAGCGATGGTTCTCAACATGCCGGGTTTGGGTTTGCGGCAGTCGCAGCCGTCGTTCGGCCCATGTGGACAGTGCACCACCAAGCCCAGTTCACCGCCCTGCTGCGCCACCAGCTCGCGCAGCCGCGTATGCATCGACTCCAGCACCGCCGCCGAGTAATAACCGCGTGCCAGGCCCGACTGGTTGGTGGCCACCGCCACCGTCCAGCCAGCCCGGCTTAGCTGTGCAATAGCCTCGACCGCGCCAGGGAGCGGAATCCACTCCTCCAGCGTCTTGATATAGGCGTCGGAGTCGTAATTGATCACCCCGTCACGGTCGAGTATCAGCAACTTCACGGCTTACCCCAGCAGCGAGATATCAGCGACGCCCAGGAACAGGCTGCGCAGCTTGGCCAACAGGGCATAACGGTTGGCGCGTACCGCCGGGTCGTCCGCATTGACCATTACCGCGGCAAAGAACGCATCCACCGGCTCACGCAAGGCCGCCAGTTGAGCCAGTGCCTCGCTGTACAGACGGGCTTGCGCCAGCGGCTGTACGGCGTGGTCGGCTTGTTGGATAGCGGCGTTCAGCGAGAACTCGCTCGGCGAATCGAAGTAGTGCGCTTCGATGCTGGCCGCCACGTTGCCTTCGGCCTTGCTCAACAGGTTGGAGACGCGCTTGTTGGCCGCAGCCAACGCGTCGGCCTCCGGCAGCTTGCGGAAGGCCTGCACGGCTTGTACGCGCTGGTCGAAGTCCAGTGGCGACACCGGGCTCACCGCACGCACGGCCTGGTAGACGGCCACTTCCACGCCTTCATCTTCATAACGTGCACGCAGGCGGTCGAAGATAAAGTCCTGCACCAGAGCGGCCAGGCCGTCGGCCTTGACCTTGGCACCGAACTGCTCGATGGCGAAGCCGATGGCGGCCACCAGGTCGAGGTCCAGCTGCTTGTCGATCAGGATGCGCAGGATGCCCAACGCCGCGCGGCGCAGTGCATAGGGGTCTTTGCTGCCGGTAGGCAGCATGCCGATGCCGAAGATGCCCACCAGGGTGTCGAGCTTGTCGGCAATCGCCACGGCCGAACCGGTCAGGGTGCTCGGCAGTTCAGCGCCAGCGCCACGCGGCATGTACTGCTCGTTCAGTGCCAAGGCCACGTCTTCTGGCTCGCCGTCATTGAGCGCGTAGTAGTAGCCGGCGATACCTTGCATCTCCGGGAACTCGCCGACCATTTCGGTGGCCAGGTCGCATTTGCTCAAGATACCGGCGCGGGCGGCGCGGTGGGCATCGCCGCCGATACGGGCAGCGATAAACGCGGCCAGCAGCGACACACGTTCAGCTTTGTCGAATACCGAACCCAGTTGGGCTTGGAACACCACGTTGGCCAGGCGCGCGTTGAAGCTGTCGAGCTTCTGCTTCTTGTCTTGCTTGAAGAAGAACTCGGCGTCGGTCAGGCGTGGACGCACCACCTTCTCGTTGCCGGAAATGATCTGCGTCGGGTCTTTGCTTTCGACGTTGGCCACGGTGATAAAGCGCGGCAGCAATTTGCCATTGGCATCCAGCAGGCAGAAGTACTTCTGGTTGTCCTGCATGGTGGTGATCAGCGCTTCCTGCGGCACGGCGAGGAAGCGTTCTTCGAACGAGCACACCAGCGGCACCGGCCATTCCACCAGCGCGGTCACTTCATCGAGCAAGGCCGGCGGCACGATGGCGCTGCCCTTCTGCTCGGCGGCCAGGGCATCGACGCGGCTGCTGATCAGCGCACGGCGCTCGGCGAAGTCGGCCAGCACATAAGCGCTGCGCAGGTCGTCGAGGTAGTTGGCCGGCGAACTGATGCGTACCGTTTCGGGATGGTGGAAACGATGGCCACGGGACTCACGGCCGGCTTTCTGCGCGAGGATCTCGCAGTCCACCACGTCGTCGCCAAACAGCATCACCAACCACTGGGTTGGGCGCACGAATTCTTCTTTGCGCGCACCCCAGCGCATGCGCTTGGGAATCGGCAGGTCGTTCAGCGAAGCGGTGACGATACCCGCCAACAGGCCCACGGCCGGCTGGCCGGGAATGCTCTGGCTGAATTTCAGCTTGGCGCCGCTGCGGTCGATGGCACTGATGTCCACGCCACACTTCTTGGCGAAGCCCAGCGCAGCTTGGGTCGGGTTGCCGTCGGCGTCG
>JBCECW010000230.1:0-6497 GCA_039207785.1 Pseudomonas sp.
GAAAACGAAGAGGCCCCGGCGTACGTCAGCTTCGATACCGACTACCACTTGTTCGATGCCAAGAACCAGGCCCAGGCCTGGGCCAATAGCGCCGACTCCACCCATATGCTGCAGCTGAACTATGGCGATGGCCTGGTAACGGTAGTGACCGATAGCTGGATCTGGCAGAACGACGGCATTGCTGACTACGACAACGCCTGGCTGCTCTGGTACCTGACCCAGGACAGCCAGGTCACCCTGCTCTACCGCGCTGACCGCGATGATTTGCTTACCCTGCTCTGGCGTAACTTCCCCGAAGCGCTGACAGCCCTGGCGCTGTTGATCGCCCTGGTGCTGTGGGCCAATGGCCGTCGCCAGGGGCCGCTGCTGGCCCCGGCCAGCCTGGCCCGGCGGCAGTTGCAGGAACACCTGCGCGCCAGCGCCGATTTCCTCCATCGCAACAGCGGCGCCCACAGCCTGCTGCAAGGCCTGCAACGGGATATCCAACGCCAGGCGAGGCGCCGCCACCCCGGTTTTGAACGCCTGGATATCGCTGCTCAATGGCAGATCCTCGGGCGCCTCAGTCGCCTGCCTAGTAGTGCCATCAGCCAGGCCATGCGTCCGCTGCCGCAACAGCGGATCTCCGCCACCGAATTCACCCGCCAGGTCGCCCACCTGCAAACCCTCAGGAATGCCCTATGAGTGATCAGACCCCCGAACAACCCGGCACCGCACCGGACCAAGAACCCCTCGAACTGGAGCTTGACGCCCAGGCCCTCGAGGCAGCCCCGGCGCCCGCGCCATCGGTTGCCATCGTCGAAGCCCTGACACCACCGCCGCCTGCGCCAGCGCCTGCCGCACCCGCCGCCAACAGCCAGCGCCCGCGCGCCACGCAGTTGGCCCAGGCGCTGCGCCAGGAGTTGCAAAAGGCGCTGATCGGCCAGACGGCGGTGGTCGAGGATGTGCTGACCGCCCTGTTGGCCGGCGGCCATGTGCTGCTCGAAGGCGTACCGGGGCTGGGTAAAACCCTGCTGGTACGCGCCCTGGCCCGCTGCTTTGGCGGCGACTTCGCGCGAATCCAGTTCACCCCCGACCTGATGCCCAGCGACGTCACCGGCCATGCCGTGTACGACCTGCAGTCCGAGCAGTTCAAACTGCGCAAGGGCCCGGTGTTTACCAACCTGTTGCTGGCGGACGAAATCAACCGCGCCCCGGCGAAAACCCAGGCGGCCTTGCTGGAGGTGATGCAAGAGCGCCAGGTCACCCTGGAAGGCCGTGCCCTGCCGGTGGCCCAGCCCTTTATGGTGCTGGCCACGCAGAACCCGATCGAGCAGGAAGGCACCTACCCGCTGCCCGAAGCCGAGCTCGACCGCTTTATGCTCAAGTTGCGCATGGATTATCCACAGCTCGATGAAGAGCTGAGCATGGTTCGCCAGGTCAGCCGCTCTTCGCGGGCCGATATGCTCGACGTGGTGCCGCTGCGCCCATTGCTGCAAGCCAAGGACGTACTGGCCCTGCAGAAAATCGCCAGCGAGCTGGCCCTGGATGACCAGGTACTGGACTACGCCGTGCGCCTGGCGCGCGCCACCCGCAGCTGGCCTGGCCTGGCCATTGGCGCCGGGCCACGGGCCTCCATCGCCCTGGTGCGCGGCGGCCGTGCCCGTGCCCTGTTGCGCGGCGGCGACTTTGTTACCCCGGACGATATCAAAGGCTGCGCCCTGGCCGTGTTGCGCCACCGCGTGCGCCTGTCGCCGGAGCTGGATATCGAAGGGCTGTCGGTGGACCAGGTGCTGCAACAGTTGCTCGACCAGGTGGCAGCGCCGCGTCTATGAAGCCTGCCCAATGAAACCGACGCGTCTGCTTCTGCTGCTGGTTGGCGGCCTGCTGAGCCTGGCGATTGTGCTGGGCATTCTGCATGCCCTGGCCGTGCACGTGCCGGCGACCCTGCACAGCCTGTGGTGGGGCGGGCTGTTTGCCTTGGCGCTGGTCAGCGCCCTGGATGTGCTGTGGCTGCGCCAGCTGCCATCGCCGAGCATCAGCCGCAGCCTGCCGGGCAACCTGTCGCTGGGGCGCTGGGGTGAGGTGCAGCTGGTGGTGCAGCATGCCCTCAACAACCGCCAGCAACTGGACGTGTTCGACCATGTGCCGGCGGGGATGGACGTGGAATTTCTGCCACGCCGTATCGAGCTGCGCCCCGGCGAGCAAACCCAGTTCAGCTACCGCGTACGGCCGCTGGTGCGCGGGCACTTCAGCTTTGCCCGCTGCGAGCTGGGGATGCCCAGCCCGCTGCGCCTCTGGCAAGGCCGGCGCTATCTGGAGCTGCCCGGCGCCACCCGGGTTTATCCCGATTTCGCCCGGCTATACGACGCCAGCCTCAAAGGTGTGGATGACTGGCTGGGCCAGCTTGGTGTGCGCCAGCAGCAACGGCGCGGCCTGGGCCAGGAATTCCAGCAACTGCGTGAATTCCGTGACGGCGACACCCTGCGGCAAATCGACTGGAAAGCCACCGCGCGCAAACGCACGCCGATTGCCCGCGAATACCAGGACGAGCGCGACCAGCAGATCATCTTCCTGCTCGACTGCGGCCGACGGATGCGCAGCCAGGACGGCGACCTGTCGCACTTCGACCACGCGCTTAACGCCTGCCTGCTGCTGAGCTATGTGGCCCTGCGCCAAGGCGACGCCGTGGGCCTGGCCACCTTTGCCGGCGACCAGCAACGCTTTCTTGCGCCGGTCAAAGGCCAGGCGCACCTGAACGTACTGCTCAATGCCGTGTACGACCTCAATAGCACCCAGCGCCCCGCCGACTATGCCGCCGCCATCGACAGCCTGCTCGCCCGCCAGCGGCGCCGGGCGCTGGTGGTGATCGTCAGCAACCTGCGCGACGAAGACGACGAAGAACTGCTGGCCGCCGCCAAGCGCCTGGGCCGGCACCACCGGGTACTGATCGCCAGCCTGCGCGAAGAGGTGCTCGATAGCCTGCGCCACAACCCCGTGCAGACCTATGACGAAGCATTGGCGTACTGCGGAACGGTGGACTACTTGCATGCACGGGCCGGGCTGCATGAGCGCCTGATTGCCCATGGGGTGCCGGTGCTGGATGCACGGCCGAGTCAGTTGGGGCCGGAGTTGGTAGAGCGTTATCTCGCCTGGAAAAAAGCCGGCGTCTTTTAACCGCTGCCCTCTCCCCTAGCCCCTCTCCCGCAAGCGGGAGAGGGGAACTAATAGTTGAACTCACGCCAACCGCGATTGGCCCCTTCGCCCGCTTGCGGGAGAGGGCTGGGGAGAGGGGCTGTTGCGTTTGTGTAGACGGGGTATTCAATTCGCGGGGAAATCAGACCGACGTGGCTAAGGTCTGAAAAGTGAAGTACTGGCGCAGGGCGTCGACCATCTCGACGTAATCCGCCGGCGGTGCCACCAGCGCAAACCCCGAATCCCAGCCCCCTGGCGTGACATCCTCGCGGCACCATTGGCAGGTGGCGGAGAAATTGATCACCCGCAACTCGGCGGGCCCAGGAATCTTCAAGCACATCTCGAACCGCGCGCCGACCAACATCGGCAATTCGCTGATCAGCATCAAGCCGTCCAGCGACACGTTGCCAATATGGCCCATGGGCTTATCGGTAATGCGATTGAAGACATTCAGGTAGTACGGCAACTGATGTCGGTCGATCCGGCGTTCACTTCGCATGATGGCAAATCGCTACGGGGAGCCTTGGAGTATGGCCTCTGGTTCGGGGTTGAGCCACCCTCAGTCGCACTCTTGAGCGATCCGCTCACCGAGTTGGCGACGAGCGGCATCCAGTTGCTGGTCGCTGTAATACACCCGTTCGCCCTTGTCGTTCAGCGAATAGTAAGCGCGACCAGGTGGAAAACTGCGCAATTCATTGCGCAACTCGTGGCAGGTTTTGGCTTGGTCGGCGCCGGCTTTCTGCGCCCGTTGCTCGGCCACTGCGCGCTCATCGCGGCGGGCCTTGTAGAAGTTCTGCGTGCGTTCTTCGCGTTGACGGGTGCTGTCATCGCGCTCCATCACCTGCGGTTTGACCTCGACCTCAGTCGCCCCTTGCACCGGGCGTTCACTGAAATGCACGGCGCCCTGGGCATCCGTCCATTTGTAGATCTGTGCGGTTGCCAGGCCTGGCAGTAGCAGCGCGAAAAGCAGTACGGCGCGCATGGTTTTCCTCCCTGAATAAAGCCAAAAACCCGGTGCAGGACCGGGCCGGGCTATCTTCGCTAAACGCTCAGGGTTTGCCAATGCCACCGTGCCATCACCGAGGGCTTAAAGCGGCGCCGCCGAGACCTTGGCCGGTTCGGGAGTTTTATGGCCAAGCTGTTGCAGGGTGTCCAGGCGCGCGCGGGCACGGTAGGCATACTCGCTAGCCGGGTAACGGGCAATGATGAACTGATAGGTTTGCGCCGCATCGACGTACAGGTTCTCGCGCTCCAGGCACTGGCCCCGCAGCAAGGAGATTTCCGGCTGCACATAACTGCGCGAACGGCTTTTGCGCTCGGCTTGCGACAGCTCCAGGATCGCCTTGTCGCAATCCCCGGCGTTGTACTGCTCGTACGCCTTGTCCAAGTGGTAATCCAGTGATGCGCTGTTGCAACCGGCCACGCTCAGCGCCCCGGCCAAAATCAGTAAAACTCGCATGGGCATATCCTCCGTTGAGGACTGTATCGACAGCCACTGAAAAAACTGCAGATGCTTATGCAGCATATCCTCCGATTGGAACTGCGCCAGCGCCCTTGGTCCCCCGCCGGGGCATGGCTAGACTGCTCGAGCACCGGCACCGCCTATAAAAACCAAGAACAAGGACCGCCCATGCTTACCCGCCCCGCACTCCCCTTGCTGTGCTGCCTGTTGCTCAGCGCCTGCGCCCCCACCACCCCGCTGTTTCTTGCCCAGGTCGGCACTCAGGGCGTGGCCGAATCCAAAGAGCTGAAAAACAACCGCATGCTCGCCGCCATCGAGGACGAAGGCGACCTGCTGACCTACAGCGCCATGGCCATCCGCGACGGCACCAGCGCCAAGGCCGAAACCACCTATATGCAGGGCTACCAGGACAGCCGCCTGAGTGACGAAGTACGGGCCATTTCCCTGTATCAGATCGGCCTTATCTATATGAGCCGCTTCAATGACCAGCGCGATGACACCAAGGCCCTCAACACCTTCTATAAAGTGCACAACGAATTCGCCAAGACCCGCGCCGCCGCTCGCAGTGAGCAGCGCATCGCGTTGATCAACCAGCGCGCCAGCGAACCCTTGCAGCAGAACGCCCGTGAGCTGTTGGCCAACTGGAAGCCCAGCCAGAACCTGGACCTCAATGCCGCCAGCTTCGACCCCGACATGACCTTGCTGTCACGCCGCGCCGTGCTCAAGGACCGTGTCGCCGAGGCCGAGGAGCTCTATGGTGTGGCGTTGAAAGACCCGGCCGTGGAGCCGTCGATCAAGGAAGAGGCGCTGTACCAGGTGGCGTTGATGTACCTGGCCGCCGACAACCCGCACCCCAGCCGCGACAAAGCCATCGAGTACCTGCGCCAGTTATTGGCGCAGTACCCCAACAGTGAATTGCGCGACAAAGCCGCTCGCCATCTGGATACCGCGCTCAACACCATCACCCCTTGAGCAGCGCGCCATATAACGGCAATGAAGGTAGTGCAGCGGAACAATGACTACACCGCAAGGGCATAGTAGCCTCGGCTTCTGCTCGCCCTTTGGAGTCTTCTCGCATGACCTTTCGCCGCACCAAAATCGTCGCCACCCTCGGTCCAGCCAGCAATTCCCCGGAAGTTCTGGAACAACTGATTCTCGCCGGCGTCGACGTTTGCCGCCTGAACTTCTCCCACGGCACCCCCGACGAACACAAGGCGCGCGCCAACCTGGTTCGTGAAATTGCCGCCAAGCACGGTCGCTTCGTGGCCCTGCTCGGCGACCTGCAAGGTCCGAAGATCCGCATCGCCAAATTCGCTGACAAGCGCATCGAGCTCAAAGAAGGCGACACCTTCCGTTTCTCCGTGACCCATCCCCGTGATGCCGGCACCCAGGAAGTGGTGGGTATCGACTACCCGGACCTGATCAAAGACTGCAAGACCGGTGACGAGCTGCTGCTCGATGACGGCCGCGTGGTGATGCTGGTAGAAGCCACCACCGCCGATGAGCTGCACTGCCGGGTATTGGTGGGCGGCCCGCTGTCCGACCACAAAGGCATCAACCGTCGCGGTGGCGGCCTGACCGCACCGGCGCTGACCGCCAAAGACAAAGCCGATATCAAGCTCGCCGCCGAAATGGAGCTGGACTACCTGGCCGTGTCCTTCCCCCGCGACGCTGCCGATATGGAGTTGGCCCGTCGTCTGCGCGACGAAGCCGGTGGCACCGCCTGGCTGGTGGCCAAGATCGAGCGCGCCGAAGCGGTGGCCGATGACGAAACCCTCGACGGCCTGATCCGCGCCAGCGACGTGGTGATGGTGGCCCGTGGCGACCTCGGCGTGGAAATCGGCGACGCCGAGCTGGTGGGCAT
>JBCECW010000231.1:0-6490 GCA_039207785.1 Pseudomonas sp.
GTTGTGCGAGGTGGACTTCTGCTCGATGGAAATCGCCGGCGACAGGCCTTCGATGGTGTCGACATCGGGTTTTTCCATCATCGACAGGAACTGCCGGGCATAGGCCGACAGCGACTCGACATAGCGGCGCTGGCCTTCGGCATACAGGGTGTCGAAGGCCAGGGAAGACTTCCCTGAGCCGGACAGGCCGGTGATAACGATCAGTTTGTCCCGTGGCAGGGTCAGGTCGATGTTCTTCAGGTTGTGGGTGCGTGCCCCACGAATCAGGATCTTGTCCACAGCGGCCTCGCATGGCGGGCGAAAACCACCGAGTATACGGGCCTTGTCAAGCCAGCGGCAAAGCGTCGCGTCTGTGCGGCGCCGAATGGGGACTGCTAGAATCGGCGCGCATTTTCTTGAGGTACTTCCATGCACGATCCGCACAGTGAACGCATGAGTGGCAGTGAAACCCGCGCAGCAAGCGGCTTGTCGCTGGTCTTCGCGTTCCGCATGCTTGGTATGTTCATGGTCCTGCCGGTGCTGGCCACCTATGGCATGGACCTGGCTGGCGCTACGCCGGCCCTGATCGGTCTGGCTATCGGCGCCTACGGGCTGACCCAGGCCGTGTTGCAGATTCCCTTTGGCGTGATTTCCGACCGCATCGGCCGGCGGCCGGTTATTTATGTCGGCCTGATTATCTTCGCCGCCGGTAGCTTGCTGGCTGCCAATGCCGACTCGATCTGGGGCGTGATCGCCGGGCGCGTATTGCAGGGCGCCGGGGCTATCTCCGCTGCCGTGATGGCGCTGCTATCCGACCTGACCCGCGAACAACACCGCACCAAGGCCATGGCCATGATCGGCATGAGCATCGGCCTGTCGTTTGCCGTGGCTATGGTGGTGGGGCCGTTGCTGACCCGCGCCTTTGGGCTTTCCGGTCTGTTTCTGGCTACCGCGGCCATGGCGTTGGTGGGCATTGCCCTGGTGGCGTGGTGGGTGCCGAGCTCGGCCGGGCCGTTGCAGCACCGCGAGTCGGGGGTGGCCAAGGAGGCGCTGGGCCGTACGCTGCGTAATGCCGAGCTGCTGCGCCTGAATGCCGGTATTTTTGTGCTGCATGCGGTGCTGATGTCCAGCTTTGTCGCCTTGCCGCTGGCGTTGGTGGAGCGCGGCGGCTTGCCGAAAGAGCAGCACTGGTGGGTGTATCTGACTGCACTGTTGGTCGGCTTTTTCGCCATGATCCCCTTCATTATCTATGCCGAGAAAAAACGCCAGATGAAGCGCGTGCTGTCTGGCGCGGTGGCCGTGCTGCTGGGCTGCGAAGTATTTTTCTGGCTGACCGACGGCACCCTGCACGAGCTGGTGCTGGGCACCATCGTGTTCTTTACCGCGTTCAACCTGCTTGAAGCCTCGCTACCGTCGCTGATCAGCAAGGTTTCGCCGGCGGGCGGCAAGGGCACGGCCATGGGGGTTTACTCCACCAGCCAGTTCCTCGGCGCGGCGCTGGGCGGCATTCTCGGCGGCTGGCTGTTCCAGCATGGCGGCCTGAATACGGTGTTCCTGGGATGTGCTGCGCTCTGTGGGCTCTGGCTTATCATTGCTGTTACTATGCGCGAACCTCCGTATGTCACCAGCCTGCGCTTGCCTTTATCACCCGCTGCGGTGCGTGATGCTGGCCTGGTAGAGCGCCTTCTGGCGGTGGCCGGAGTGACGGATGCAGTGGTGGTGGCCGACGAAGCTGCCATCTATATCAAATTGGATTCCGAACAAGTGGATCGCTCAGCGCTCGACGCCTTGCTCGACGCGCGTGCCGATACCTAGGAGAACGTTATGGCCCGTGGGGTTAACAAAGTCATTCTGGTCGGCACCTGCGGCCAGGACCCGGAAACACGCTATATGCCAAACGGCAACGCGGTCACCAACCTGAGCCTGGCGACCAGCGAGCAGTGGACTGACAAACAAAGCGGCCAGAAGGTCGAGAAAACCGAATGGCACCGCGTGGCGCTGTTTGGCAAGGTCGCGGAAATCGCCGGCGAATACCTGCGCAAAGGTTCGCAGGTGTATATCGAAGGCAAGCTGCAAACCCGCGAGTGGGAAAAAGACGGCGTAAAACGCTACACCACCGAAATCATCGTCGATATCAACGGCACCATGCAGTTGCTGGGCGGCCGTCCGGATAACGGCGGTGGCGATTCGGCCCCACGTCAACAGCGTCCTGCACCCCAGCAGCGCGAACAGCAAGCGCCACGTGAGTCGCGCCCGGCTCCGCAACCTGCGGCCCAGCCAGCGCCGAACTACGACAGCTTCGACGACGATATCCCGTTCTGATCAGGCTGCCCTGACGTATGCGCATGCGCCTGATGCTACTGGGCGGCGGCAATGCCCTCGGGCAAGCGCTGATCCGCCTGGGAGCCGAAGATGACATCGGCTTCCTTGCCCCGCGCCCTCCCGAGGGCGGCTGGGACGCCACGAGCCTCACCCTGTTACTGGATGAAACCCGCCCCGACGTGGTGGTGAACCTCGCCTACTACTTCGACTGGTTTCAGGCCGAAGCCGTCAGCGCCGAGCGTTTTGCCCCGCAAGAGCGCGCGGTGGAACGCCTCGCCGAACTCTGCCAACACCACTCCATTCGCCTGGTCCAGCCCTCCAGCTATCGCGTGTTCGATGGCTCGCGCGCCACGGCCTACAGCGAAAAGGAAGAACAGGTGCCGCTGGGCCTGCGTGGCCAGGCGCTCTGGCGCATCGAGCAGAGCGTGCGTGCGGCCTGCCCGCGGCATGTGCTGATTCGCTTTGGCTGGTTGCTGGATGCCAGCGCTGAAGGTTTGCTAGGGCGTTTCCTGCATCGCGCCGAGCACGATGCAGAACTGTTTCTGGCCGATGATCGGCGCGGCAATCCAACGCCCATCGACGATGCGGCTCGTGTGCTGATCGCCGTTATCAAGCAGCGGGAGTGCCAGGCGCCGCTGTGGGGCACCTACCACTACGGTGGCTACGAGGCGACCACTTCGCTGGCCCTGGGCCAGGCGGTGCTGGGCGAGGCCAAGGCCTACCGGCAGCTGGCAGTGCAGGAAGTCAGCGCCCAGGCCCATGCGGCCCGCCCGGATGTGGCCGACGAGCCGCAGCACGCGGTGCTGGCCTGCAAGAAAATCCTGCACACCTTTGGCATCAAGCCGCGCGCCTGGCGTGCCGGCTTACCAAGTCTTCTGGATCGTTATTACCGCCATGTCTGATCTTCCTATCCTGATTACCGGGGGCGCCGGCTTTATCGGCTCCAACCTGGCGGATCGTCTATTGGCCAATGGCTATGCCGTGCGTGTGCTGGACGACCTGTCCATGGGCAAACGCAGCAACCTGCCGCTGGATAATCCGCGGGTGCAATTGCTGGAAGGTTCGGTGGCCGACGCGGCGCTGGTCAACCGAGCGGTGGCAGGGTGCCAGGCGGTGGTGCATCTGGCGGCCGTGGCGTCGGTGCAGGCTTCGGTGGACGATCCGGTAAATACGCACCAGAGCAATTTTGTCGGCACCTTGAATGTCTGCGAAGCCATGCGCGAGCACGGGGTCAAGCGGGTAGTTTTTGCGTCAAGCGCAGCGGTGTATGGCAATAACGGTGATGGCCAGGCCGTCAGCGAAGACACACCGAAAGCGCCGCTTACGCCCTATGCCGTGGACAAGCTGGCCAGCGAGCAATACCTGGATTTCTATCGCCGCCAGCATGGCCTGGAGCCGGCGATCTTCCGCTTCTTTAATATCTTTGGCCCGCGCCAGGACCCCTCGTCGCCCTATTCCGGGGTGATCAGCATCTTTATCCAGCGCGCCCAGCAGGGCTTGCCGATTACCGTGTTTGGAGACGGCGAGCAGACGCGGGATTTCTTCTACGTGGGTGATTTGATTGATGTGCTGGTGCAGGCGCTGGAGTTGCCGGCCGTGCCGGTCGGCGCGGTAAACGTTGGGTTGAACCGCGCCACCAGCCTGAATCAGTTGCTGCAGCATATTGGTGCTGCGGTGGGCAGCTTGCCGGCGATTAGCTTTGGCCCGGCGCGTGATGGCGATATTCGTCATTCGCGCGCCAACAATCAGCGCTTGCTGGAGCGTTACCGGGTAGGCGAGCCAACGCCGATTGCGGTTGGGTTGGCTGAATTGCTCAAGCAGGCTTGATAACGTCCACGCTTCAATAAAAAAGGCGCCTTTTCAGGCGCCTTTTTCGCTTCTCGAAGTTCAAGGCTTTCTGGCCGACGACCAGAAGGCCGAAGTCCTACACTAGAACTTGTAGCCCAGGCCGACCATGTAGACCCAAGGATCAACATCTACGTCGACCTTCACCTTGTCACCCGCCAGGTGGGTGGTGCCGGTGGTGTCGATATCGATGTAACGCACCTGGGCGTTCAGCATGATGTTGTCGGTCAGCATGTAATCCATGCCCACCTGACCGGCCAGGCCCCACGAATCTTTCATATCCAGGCCGCTAAAGCCTTTGCTCTCGGCTTCGCTGCTGAGCTTGTCGTCGAAGAACCAGGTGTAGTTGATGCCGGCGCCGACATAGGGCTGGAACGCCGACTTGGAGTCCATGGGGTAGTACACCAGGCTCAGGGTAGGAGGCAGTTGTTTCAGGCTGCCGAGTTTGCCGTTCAGGCCTGCGTAGGCGCCTGGCATGCCTTTTACGCCAACGTCGTGGCTGAAGGGCGTGGCGGCCAGCAATTCGATACCGAGGTTATTGGTGAGCATATAGGCGAAGTTGAGGCCCAGCTGGGTGTCGCTATCCAGGGTGGCCTTGCTGCCGTCGACTTTGCCCAGCACCGAGTGGTCGATATTGCCGCTGCTTTCGTGTGGGTCAACGGTGATGGCGCCAGCACGCAGAATGATATCGCCAGCCTCGTGGGCATTCGCTACGGGGGCGATAAGCGCAACCGCCAGCAGCGAGGCGGCGAACAGGGCCTTGGACATGGGGTACTCCTTCAATAACTAACGGTTTGGATGGCGTCAGTATCGAAGGATGCGTAGCTGCCTATCTTGATCTACAGCAATGGAATGACACGGGCTGCTGCCAGCGCATTCGGCGATGGGGCCTACTCAGTTCTCTGGCGTTTCATACGGGTAGATTTTCTCGGCATCCATCTGGTAACCCGCGTCGGCCAGTTCGCTGGTGCTGCTTTTTACCTGCAAGGGGCCTTCAACCCAGAACGGCTGGTACAGTGCGTCCATCAGCACGCCCAGTTCGCTTTTTACATGCACGATCTGGTTGGACGGCGGTGGCGGTACATGGATGCAGGCGCCGAAGTAAGGCACCAGCAGAAACTCGGTTACCCGGCCTTCTTCGCTCACTTCCAGCGGCACGATATAACCCGGCAGTTTCACCGCCTGGCCATCCAGCGCCTGCACCACCGGCGCGGCCGGCGATTGCTGTTTGGCGGCCGGCGCCGATTCGGCGGACAGCGCGTCGGCCAGTTGCGACAAATCGTGCAGCGGCGCTTGCGGTTGGGTGGCCACCGGGGCGTCCGGTGGCACCATCTCCGACCAGGTCAGCTCGCGTACATCGGCGGCCCAGGCGCTCATAGTCAGGCAAGGCACCAACAACAGGGCAGAGATAAACGCGCGCAACATGATCAAGTCCTTAACGGTTAACTAAACACGGATGGATAAGCCGTCAGCCAGCGACTGTCGATAAGCCCGCCAAGCCGGAATCGCGCCCATCAGTAACGCGGCGGCCAGGATACCGCCCAGCAGCGTCCACTCATACGGAGTTGGCAACGCCAGCGGCAAAAAGATGCCGTAGTTGGCCTGCACATAGCCCTGCGCGCCGGCAATGCCGACATACAGCAACAGGGTGCCGAGCACGACGCCGGAGCATGCCAGAGCGAACGCCTCCAGCACCAGTAGACTGGCGATATGCCAAGGCCGCGCCCCCACTGAACGGAGAATCGCCATTTCCCGGCGGCGCTCGTTAAGGCTGGTGAGGATCGCCGTCAGCATGCCGATCAGGCCGGTGATCACCACAAACAGCGAGACCACAAACAGCGCCTGCTCGGCCGTGCCCATCAGGCTCCACAGCTCTTGCAAGGCCACGCCAGGCAGGATCGCCAGCAGCGGTTCCCCCCGGTATTCATTGATTTCGCGCTGCATGCTGAAGGTGGCGATCTTGCTGTTCAGGCCGACCATAAAAGCGGTGATCGCCTGCGGCGTAAGGTCCATATTGCGTGCCTGGTCGGCGCTGATCCGCCCGGCGCCACGTGCCGGCACACCGTTTTTCCAGTCGATATGCAGCGCTTCCATGCCGCCCAGGCTGATATGCAGCGTGCGGTCCACCGGCGTGCCGGTGCGTTGCAGGATGCCGACCACGGTAAAGGGTTTGTCGTCGTGCTTGACCAGGCTGATGCTTGCCACGCCATGGGCCAGCACGATTTTCTCGCCGAGTTTGTACTTCAGCGCATCGGCCACTTCGGCGCCCAGCACCACCTCGAACGGATCGCTTTCAAACGCGCGGCCGCTGGCCAACTGCAAGGCCTGGCCACGGCCATAGTGG
>JBCECW010000232.1:0-6480 GCA_039207785.1 Pseudomonas sp.
TTGTTGCCCTTGATCCGGTAGGTGCCATCGCCCGCCGGTTCGGCGCGGGTGCGGATATCCGACAGCGAGGAGCCTGCGTGCGGCTCGGTCAGGGCCATGGTGCCGAAGAACTTGCCGTCGATCATCGGCTGCAGAAAGCGCTGTTTCTGCTCTTCGCTACCGAAACTCTCGATCAGGTTGGCCGCGCCCATGGTCAGGAACGGATACGAGGTGGTGGCGGCGTTGGCCGACTGGAAGTGGCAGAAGCAGGCTTGCGACAGCAGGGTGGGCAACTGCATGCCACCGGCTTCGAAGTCGCGCGCGGCATTCAGGAAGCCGGCTTCGAGGAAGGCATCGACCGCCGGTTTTACTTCCGGGATCAGCACCGCGGCGCCGTCGACGTATTGCGGCTCGTGTTCGTCGTTCTTGCGGCAGTGCGGGGCAAACAGGTTTTCCGCGATGCTGCGGGCGGTGTCGATGGCGGCGTCGAAGGTTTCGCGGCTGTGCTCGGCGAAACGCTCGCGTTGGGTCAGGCCTTCGGCATCCAGCACTTCGTAGAGTTCGAAGGCCAGGTTACGTGAGCTGAGCAGAGTCTCGGACATGCGGCTTACCTGTTATGAGTTGGGCAATGGAACAGCGTGAGGGGAGTCTATTGCCCCGAACCGGCAGCGCCTAGCTTCATACAGGCGCGTGATAAAGGTGCAAAACCCAGTCGCCATGGCGGCAGGCGCGGCTGGTAAACTTCGCCGCCTTAGCGCGCCCCGAGGACAAAACCTGTGAACTACCGTCACGCCTTCCACGCCGGCAACCATGCCGACGTGCTCAAACACCTGATCATCAGCCGCATCATTGCCTTGCTGGCGCGCAAGGAAGCCCCGTTCGCCTGCCTGGACAGCCATGCCGGCCTGGGCCTTTACGACCTCAAGGGCGACGAAGCCAGCCGCACCGGCGAATGGCTGGAAGGCATTGCCCGCCTGTGGAATGCCGATGACCTGCCGGCCAGCACCGACGACTATTTCGATGTGCTCAAGGCCATGAACCCGGACGGCGAACTGCGCTACTACCCAGGCTCGCCTGAGCTGGCGCGGCAACTGACCCGTGACCAGGACCGCGTGCTACTTAACGAAAAACACCCGCAAGACGGCCAACTGCTGAAAGAAAACATGCGCGGCGACCGCCGGGTGGCCGTGCACCTGGGCGAGGGCTGGCATGTGCCACGGGCGCTGCTGCCGGTGGCGGAAAAGCGCGCCTTGCTGCTGATCGACCCGCCGTTCGAGCAAAGCGACGAGCTGGACCGCTGCGTCACCGCGCTTAACGAAAGCATCGGCCGCATGCGCCAGACCATCGTGGCCATCTGGTACCCGATCAAGGATGAGCGCCAGCTCAAGCGTTTCTATCAGGACCTGAGCAAATCCACTGCACCGAAACTGCTGCGTGCTGAATTGTTTGTGCACAGCCCGGATGACGCCACGCGCCTGACTGGCTCGGGCCTGGTGATCGCCAATGCGCCGTGGGGGCTGGAGGATGAGCTGAAGGAATTGTTGCCGTGGTTGGCCAAGAACCTGGCGCAGAGTGAGGGGAATTGGCGGTTGGATTGGTTGATTGCTGAATAAGGGCGAGCGTAACCGGCTTTCGTAGGAGCCAGCTTGCTGGCGAACCCTGCAAACGAAGAGCTTCGCCAGCAAGCTGGCTCCTACGGTTTGGCGTTAGCCCTTCGGCCGTTTCGGATCCACGTAGTAACTCACCTGCTGCCGCGGATTCAGATACTCCCGCGCCGCAGCATCCAACTCCGAGGCCCGCACGCTCTTGGCAATCGCCAGCTCCGGCTCCTGCTCAAGGTTGACGATCAGCGCCTCGCTCTTGGGGATATTTGGCTCATACAGAATCAGCGTGGGCTTGAGCGGCAGGGTCGGGTGCATGCCCAGCACCAGGCCGTAACGGCCATCCTGCAACTGCACCAGGCTGCCCGGCGGATAAACGCCCATGCAGCGGATAAAGGCCTTTAGCGCCACCTGGTCGAAGCGCTCTTTCTGCTGGTTGAACATCCGCGCCAGCGCCTCGTGCGGGCTAATGGCCTCACGCGGGTTATGCGGGTTGCACAGGTTGTCGAAGTGGTTGGTGATACATACCACGCGGCTCAGGCGGCCAATCGAGGCTTCGTGCAGCTTGTTCGGGTAGCCGGTGCCGTCGCAGTACTCGTGGTGCTCGTAGATGATGCGCAGCACTTCGTCGTCGAGCATCAGCTTCTGCCCGCGCCGGCGGCCGAATTCGGGGTGCATCTGCAAAAACTGCAGCTCGGGGCGGTTTAGTGGCTCGGTCTTGAGCAGCACTTGGCTGGGCACATCCATCTTGCCGATATCGTGCAGCAGCGCGCCCAGGCCCAGGGAGTGGCAGGCCTCGCTGTCATAGCCCAGCTGGCGGCCGAGCATCATCGACAGCACGGTGACGTTCAGGGCATGGGAATAGGCGTCTTCGGCAGCCTTGCCATTGATGCTGTGCAGCACCACGCCGTCCTCGGCCATCATGGTGCCGACCAGTTCGCGCACCACCTCACCGGCCTGTTTCACCACGTCTTCGGGGGCGCGGTGCAGGGTCTTGGTCAGCTCCTTGACCATCTGGCTGGTGTGCAGGAACTTGCGGTCCACCTCGGCCAGGCGCTTGCGCAGCTTGCTGAGCTTGACCGCGCGGGCCTGGGCGGCGATTTCTTCAGGGGTAGGCGGCGCGGGCGGCGGTGGCGGCTCGTCGACGATAACCGGCGGCAGGTCGTCCGGGTGCGGCAGCGGCTGGCAGTCGCTTTTCGCCGGGTCATAGCGAATTTGCGGCAAACCCAGTTCCAGCAGGGCATTGAGCTGGGCCTGGTCTTTGATTTTGAAGTTGCTGAAGGCGAAGTCGTGCTCCCACCAGTTCAGGTCCAACTGAACATAGAGACCGACACAAAGCTGTTGCGGGACGAGCAGTCGTTTGGAATCTGGCATGCCGGGCTCTTGGGGCCACTGGTTATTTGGCCTAAGTCTAGCGTGCCAGAGGCCTCCCGTGACCCGCCTAATGGCTAAAAGCCAGCTTTTACTGGTTTTTTATAACGGCGCATCGCGGCCAAGGCCGCGATGCGGTGCCTTGCGCGTTACACCAAGCACACCCCGGTACCGCCCAACCCGCAATAGCCATTGGGATTCTTGGCCAGGTACTGCTGGTGGTACGCCTCGGCGTAGTAGAACGCCGGCGCTTCGATGATTTCCGTGGTGATGGCGCCAAAGCCGGCCGCTTCCAGCTGTTTCTGGAAGGCCGCCTGGCTGGTCAGCGCCGCGTCCAGCTGTGCCGGGCTGGTGGCATAGATGGCCGAGCGGTACTGGCTGCCTACGTCATTGCCCTGGCGCATGCCCTGGGTCGGGTTATGCGCTTCCCAGAACACTTTCAGCAGTGCCGCGTAGCTGGTTACCTTCGGATCGAACACCACCAGCACCACTTCGCTATGGCCGGTCAGGCCCGAGCAGGTTTCATCGTAGGTGGGGTTGGGCGTATGGCCGCCGGCATACCCCACGGCAGTGGAGTACACGCCGGGCTGCTGCCAGAAACGCCGCTCGGCACCCCAGAAACAACCGAGGCCGAAAATCGCGGTTTCCAGGCCAGTCGGGAACGGGCCCTGCAACGGGTTGCCGTTGACGAAGTGCTGCTCCGGCACCGGCATCGGGCTTTCGCGGCCGGGCAGGGCTTGCTCGGCAGTGGGCAGGTCGAGCTTGTGGGCGAGAATTTGCGAACGCAGCACCATGGCAGGCTCCTTTCGGTTTGCAGATGAGATGGGACGTCTATCTAGACTCGCGACGTTGTCTGGCGTTACAGCGAATTCAGCTGGCCGGGCGGCACGGGTAGCGACGCAGGCTTTCCAGCAGGTCGCGGCCGGGAATCGGCCGATCGAACAGATAGCCCTGGCCGATATCGCATTTGTGCCGGCGCAGGAAGTTCAGTTGCGCGGCATCCTCGATCCCTTCGGCCACCACCTTGAGCTTGAGGTTATGGGCCATGGCAATCACCGCCGAGGTGATTTCCATATCGTCCTGGTTGTCGGGGATGTCTTTGATAAAGCTGCGATCGATCTTGATCACATCGATGGGGAATTTCTTCAGGTAGCTGAGCGAGGAGTAGCCGGTGCCGAAATCGTCCATGGCCAGGGTCAGGCCCAGGCTCTTCAGGCGATTGAGTTGCTGGCGGGTGTCGTCGGTGGCTTCCAGCAGCAGGCTTTCGGTCAGCTCCAGCTCAAGCAGGTGCGCTGGCAGTTGCTCTTCTTCGAGGATATCGGCGATGGAGCCCACCAGGTCCGGGTCGGAGAACTGCTTGGGCGACAGGTTGATGGCCACCTGGATATCGCCCAGGCCCAGGGCCGTGAGCTGCTTGCTCATGCGGCACGCCTGGCGCGCCACCCATTTGCCGATGGGGATGATCAGGCCGGTGTCTTCGGCCACGCTGATAAATTGGTCCGGGTTGATCATGCCCTTTTCCGGATGGGCCCAGCGCAGCAGCGCCTCCATGCCGGTGAGGTGGCCGGTGCGCAGGTCGAGCTTGGGCTGGTAGAACACTTCCAGCTCGTTCTGGGTCAGGGCGCGGCGCAGGTTGTTTTCCACAAACAGCTTGTAGTTGGCCTCGGCATTCAGTGCCTCGGTAAATACCTGCACCTGGTGTTTGCCGTTGGCCTTGGCTTTGTGCAGCGCCAGGCCGGCGTGCTTCATCAGGGTGTGCGAGTCTTCGCCATGCAGCGGCGCGCAGGCCAGGCCCACGGAACCGGTCACGCTGATCAACTGGTTATCGACAAACAGCGGGCGGTCGAGGGTTTGCAGAATCTGCCCGGCTACGCGTTGGCCCTCGGCGACGTCGCAGTTATCCAGCAGCACGGCAAATTCGTTACTGGCAAAGCGCGCCAGGCTGTTATTGGCATTCAGGCTGTTACGCAGGCGCCGGGCCAGGCTCATCAGCAGCTTGTCGCCGGTCTGGTGGCCGAGGCTGTCGTTGATGCGCTTGAAGTTGTCGATATCCACCAATAGCAGGCAGGTGGGTTTTTCGCTGTTGGCGGAAAAACGCTCTTCCATGCTGCGGATAAACGCCGGGCGGTTGCCCAGGCGGGTGAGATTGTCGGTGTAGGCCAGGCGCTCGATCCGCTGCTGGGCCAGCTTGCTTTGCGTGATGTCTTCGTAGATGCCGATGTAGTGGGTCAGCTCGCCATCGGCGCCATACACCTTGGAAATCGACAGGTGGCCCCAGTAGGGCTCCAGGCTTTTGCGTCGGCTGCGGAACTCGCCGTGCCAGCTGTTTTGCTGGGCCAGGTTGGAATGGGCGTCGAACAGCAGGTCGCTGAGGTTGGCCAGGGCCGGCAGGTCGGACAGGCGCCGCCCTTGCACTTCGTCCGGGCTGAACAGGGTGATGGCGGTAAAGCTGGGGTTTACGTATTCGACGATGCCTTCGCGGTCGATCAGCAAGAAGGCGCTGGCGCTCTGCTCCACGGCGCGGCGGAACAGTTGCAGCTCGCTGTTGGCGCTGCGCCGCTGCTGGTTGACCATGGCGTGGGCGAACTGGTCGGCAAGCTCGCCGGCAAAGGCGATTTCATCGGCCTGCCAGACCCGCTCGTTACCGACGTGCTCCAGGCACAGCACCGCCACCACTTCCCCGGCCACCCGCACACTGGCATCCAGCATGGCCACCACGCCGCGCGGCAGCAGGTGGGTTTCGGCCAGCTCGCGGGTGCGTGGGTCGCGCATGGCGCTATGGGCGTCGATGGCGCGGCCGCTGTGCAGGGCGGCGAGGTAGTGCGGGTATTTGCTGGCGTTGATCGGCGCCGGCATTTCGTGCCCGGCGATATCGGTGCTGTACATGGTGATGGGGTCGAGCTGTTCCTGGCGCAGGTGCCAGAGGCTGGCGCGGGCGACGCTAAAGGTCTCGCAGGCGGCCTTGGTGATCAGCTGCGCGGCTTCCAGCACCAGGTTGTCCGAACTGTAGCGATGGCGCGCCAGGCGCACGATCATGCTCTGCTGGGCACGGCTGCGCACCAGGTGCTGCAGGTGTTCTTCCTGGGAGCGTTGATAGAGTTCGAGGGAGGCTTGCAGGCGGTTGTTCTGGATTTGCAGTTCGGACTGTTGCGGCTGGCGGTCGGGGAATATCGGTTCGTCCGCCGGTAGCAGGTAGCCGCGCAATAGCTGTCGGCCGTGTTGCTTGAAAGCCTCGCCCAGCTCCACCAGGTGCAGCATGCCGTTGGGCGTGTGCAGCTTGTAGTGGACTTTGTAGTGCGGGCTGTCTTTGAGTTGTAGCTGGATAGTGTCGTGCAACTGGTAGCGTTCTTCGGGCTCCATCAGGCTGGCGTAGGGCGAGCCGATCAAGCCACAGAGCTCCCCGGCGGCCAGACCCAGTTGGGTTTCGCAGGAGGCGTCTAGAAACAATAAGGTCCAGCTTGCCTCATTAAGCCGCTCGAAACGCAGCATGCCGAGCCGCGAGGGCACTGGCAACTGCGTCACAACCTCG
>JBCECW010000233.1:0-4567 GCA_039207785.1 Pseudomonas sp.
GCCCAGGGCCTTGCCCAGCATGCCGGCCAGGTAATTGCGCGAAGCGCCCTTGATGCTGCTCTGCTCTTTGTAGTCGTCGAAAAAGCGCCCGATCACATCCGACACCATCGGCTGCTTGATATTGGACAGGCGCGCCATGGCCTGGCTGATGCCGACGATTTCTTCGCGGGTCAGGTGCTTGAGCACGCCGGCGGAAATATCGTCGCCCATGCTCAGCATCAGGATCGCGGCCTGTTCCATGGAGTTGATCGCACGGGCGGCCGGGCGTGGCTTGAGGGCGCGGCCGTCGTTAGACGGGTTTAAGGTCTCGGTCATTTCGGCCTATCCAATGTTTGATCACTTCCGAGACGCGCTCGGGGTCGTTTTTCGCCAGCATCTGCAAATGTTCCACCTGCATTTCCAGGCCAGAGCCCGGCGCCGGCAGGCGGATTTCCGAGAGCGGGTTGAGCTCGCCAAGAATATTCATGCCGTGCAGCGCGCCGTCGGTGCCGTGGCTGCCGGGAGTGGGGCTCAAGTGCATACGGCGCTCGCCTTCGCGGGCGGCCAACAGGTCGGCATCCACCGGCTGCGGCAACGCCGGCAGTTGGCTGCGCTGGGTCAGGTTGCGCACCACGGGGCGCACCACCATCAACAGCAGCAACAGACTGATCAGGCCGAATACGCCGAGTTTGATCAGGGCCAGTACCGAATCCTTTTCCCACCAGGGCAGTTCTTCCACCGGGGTCAGCGCGCCGGGGGTAAAGGCAAACACGCTGAGGGTCACGCTGTCGCCGCGCTTTTCGTTAAAGCCAACGGCGCTTTTGATCATGGCCACCAGGTCGCTGCGGGCCTGCTCGGTCCAGCCACCTTCCGGGGCGTTGGCGGCATTCAGCACCACCGCCACGCTCTGCTGGCGCAAGGTAAAGGCCGGGTACTTGATATGGGTGACGCTCTGGTCGAAGTCGTTATTGCGCGTGCTTTCGTTGCGCGTCGAGGTGGCGGCCTTGTTCTCGGTTTTCAGCGCTTCGGCGGTGTTGGCGGTTTTCGGGTCGGTGGCCTTGGGGTCTGCCGGTGGTGGCGTCGGTGCCGGGCGGTTGCTCAAGGAACCGGGTACACCGAGGGCCAACTGGTCGAGGGTGGTTTCTTCGCGCAGCACTTCACTGCGCATCCGCGGTGCCTCGCCATAGGCCTGGAAGGTTTCTTCCTTCTGGCTGAAGTCGATATCGGCCGCCACGCTGATGCGGTAGTTGTCGTTGCCCAGGATCGGCGCCAGCACTTGCTCGATATTGGCCACGGCCTTTTGCTGGTAGTCGTCCACCACTTCCCAGTTCTGCGACGGCCCGCTCCAGGCACCGACGCCGCGCGACAGCAGCGCGCCATGCTGGTCGACCACGCTGACATCTTCGGGCTTGAGCTGCGGCACGCTGGCGGCCACCAGGTTGACGATGGCGGCGACCTGCTCGGGCTTGAGCTTGTAGCCGGGGTTCAGTTGCAGCATCACCGAGGCCTTGGCCGGCGCGCGGTGGCTGACGACAAAGGAGCTGGTCTCTTCCAGGGCCAGGTGCACGCGGGCCTGGTCGATGCCTTTAAGGGCCATTACGGTACGCGCCAGTTCGCCCTCGAGGCTGCGCTTTAGGCGCACGTCTTGGACAAACTGGCTGGTGCCCAGCGGCTCTTCCTTGTCGAACAGCTCGTAGCCGGCCGGCACCGCCACCTTTACCCCTTTGGCGGCGAGCAGCATGCGTGCTCGCGAGAGGTCTTGCTCACGCACCAGGATCTGCCCGCTTTGCGGGTGCAGGTGGTAAGGCAAGGCTTCGGCGTCGAGCACCTGCATGGCTTCGGCAGCCGGAAAGCCTTCGCCGGCGCCGTACAGCGGGCGGAAGGAATCGTTGTCGCGCCACAGGGAGTAGACCACCGCTACGGCGATTACCGCCGCCAGGGCAGCCATACCCAACAGGGACAGGCGTGGGTCGAGTTTGAAGTTGGCGGGTAGCCGGTTTTTGATTTGCGCTAGCACGTTGGCTTATCCCACCCCGTTACAGGGGCATTCTCATGATGTCGTCAAAGGCACCGCTGAGCTTGTTGCGCACTTGCAACAAGGCGGTGAAGGACAAGCTGGCTTTCTGGCTGTCGATCATGGCGCCCACCAGGTTTTCACTCTCGCCGCTGTCCACGGCCGCCATCGACGCGCTGGCCTTGACCTGCTCGGCATCCACGGCGCGTAGCGCCTGCTCGAACGAGGCGCCAATACCCGGCTGCTGTTGGCCGCCTGGCAGTTGCATGGCCGGTTTGATGGCCTCGCCTTCGGCAATCTGGCTGAGCTGATTGAGCTGGCTAAGCAAGCCCTGTTGAACCGTGTTGATGGCACTCATGCTGTTTCTCCCAAGGGTCTTATACCGGCACCTGCACGCCTTGCTCGCGCATGGCGTTAAGGCGATAGCGCAGGGCGCGGGTGGTCATGCCCAGGCACTCGGCGGCGCGGGTTTTATGGCCGCCGCAACGGCGGATGGTGTCGATCACATGCTGGTATTCGGCCCACTTGCCGCTGGCGCGCAAGGCCGCCTTGCCGCCCTCGCCCGGCGCCACGATGGCCAGCAACGGCTCGGCGGCTGGCAAGGTGTCGAGGCTCAGGCCCAGGTCGCGTGGCTGAATAAACAGGCCATTGCGCAGCACCAGGGCGCGTTGCAGGGTGTTTTCCAGTTCCCGCGCATTGCCCGGCCAGTCATGGGCCAGCAAGGCCTGGCAGGCCTCGGCGGTGAGCAGGTTGTCGCTGTTTTCCTGCGGCGCGTATTGGCGGATAAAGCGCCGCGCCAAGGGCAGCACATCGTCCTTGCGCTCGCGCAGGGGGCTGATATGCAGGGGCAAGACATCGAGGCGGAACATCAGGTCGGCACGGAAACTCCCGGCGGCCACTTCGGCCTGCAGGTCGCGGTTGGTGGCGGCGACGATCCGCACGTTCAGGGCAATTTCCTTGCGCCCACCGAGGCGTTCCACACGCTGTTCTTGCAGCACCCGCAGCAGCTTGGCTTGCAGGCCCAGGGGCAATTCGCCGATTTCATCCAGCAGCAACGTGCCGCCGTTGGCCAGCTCGAACTTGCCCGGTTGTGCCGTGACGGCACCGGTAAAAGCGCCGCGCTCGTGGCCAAAGAGAATGGACTCGAGCATCTGCTCCGGAATGGCGGCGCAGTTGACGGCAATAAAGGGGGCGTCGCCGTTAAGCGAGGAGAAACGATGGATATAACGCGCCATCAGCTCCTTGCCGGTACCGGTTTCACCGGTAATCAGGATCGGTGCGCGGGTCAGGGCCACCCGCTGGGCCATGGCCAGCAGGCGCCGGCTGGCCTGGGAGCAGGACACAAAGCCTTCCTCGGCATTGCTGGCGTGCTCCTGGCGGCGCAACAGGGCGGCCACCTGGCTGGCGCTAAAGGGCGCCAATAGATAGTCGACGCAACCCAGCTCCAGCAGCGCGGCGGCTTTATCCTGGTCGGCGTATTCGACGATGGGCACCAGGTTGACCTGCCCGGTATGGCGCAGCAACGAGCCGGCCTGGGCATAAAGCTCGGCGGCGTTCTGGCCACCGACAAACACAAACACCAGGTTGGCAGCCGCCAGCGATGGCGCATCCAGCTCGACAAAACTGTGGCAACGGCGCACACGGCAACCCTGGTCGGCCAACTGCTGGCGCAACAGGGCATAACTGGCTTCGTCGCCATGGCCGATCACCACCACATGGCGGGCGGCTGCGGGCGCGTCGAAGTGCACGGCTGACGTGTAACTTTGTGCGTGGCCAAGACTGTTCAAGGACATTTACCTGTGGTCATCGTTTATGCACTCGCCGCTATTAAAAAGAAACGCGCGAGTGTGAACGGGTAGCACGAAATATTTTTTCAATAACCCTTTAATGCATCTGTCACCAGGGTCGCCTTTTGCATCTGCGCGGGAACTTATTAGTTGTCGGCCGTTGAACTTTCGAGCAACTCGCCGAGTCCCATGAATGCCGCAGATCAGCTCTTGGGAAAAATCCTACTCAAGGGTGACGGCCATCACGAAATCACTTGTGCTTAATTAAAATCAAGCCGGCGCAATGCCTGTCAAAGACAGCATTTGATTTCTATTGATTTAAATTTTCCCCCTCTCAAGGCCAGACTCCGCCGCATGCCAGAGCCACCCCACCGGGTTCGCACGGCTATGTCGCGT
The DNA here is from genome assembly GCA_039207785.1 of Pseudomonas sp. Lineage (GTDB taxonomy): Bacteria > Pseudomonadota > Gammaproteobacteria > Pseudomonadales > Pseudomonadaceae > Aquipseudomonas. The sequence continues at coordinate 4,177 of JBCECW010000233.1, forward strand.
TGACGTTGCCGATCCTTTCGGTAACCACGCATCAGCACCCCTGAATCTTCGGCAGCGATCATCAGGTGGGTTCTGCGGGTAATTCAGGAATATAGCCTTCACTATGACTGGTCACTCTAAAGTCCATCACCGCGTGCCTGCGGAAAGTTTGACGCGGCTCAAACCGCACAAACTCGGACGGCATTACCACAAGATTCCCCAGCACATCAAAGAAGTGGCCAGCAAATACCCGCGTATTATTGGCGACTACTTTCTGCGCAACTACCGCATCAATCTTGAACTGGTAAAGGTTGAGGTATTGGAAGAGCGCGCCAGCGATCCGGACTGCTGATATAAGTCGATCTACGGCAAGGTCGGTCCGGCGATCAGCCTGCCGATCTTTCATGGTGGA
>JBCECW010000233.1:4577-6480 GCA_039207785.1 Pseudomonas sp.
CGGTTTTGCCATTGACCGCCCGCTGTTGACCGAGGCCCTGGAGTGCTATTACGGCGGCACCAGCCTGCCCAGCGAAGAGGCGCCGCCGGTGAGCACCTCCGAGCAGCGCATGCGCAATCGCCTGGGTGTGGATATCACCCAGATCTTTGCCCGCGCCCTGCTCTCGGGTTCGACCTTCGGCAACCTGACGCCGCACGAAAACGACTTCGACCCCGCGGTATGGGAGTACGTGGCCGAGTTCACGTACCTGAGCCATCTGTCTGGCACCCAGTCCTCGATCTTTATCTACCTCGACAACCAGTTGGTGGACGAGCTGACCGCGCGCCTCAGCGGCCCGGCCAGTACCACCCTGGCCGGCAACCCGGCCAAGCATATCCAGCACCTGCCGGTGCGCCTGGAGTGTGTGGTGGCGGCCTTGCAAATGCCGCTGTCGCAGGTGCTGGCGCTGCAAGTCAACGACGTGCTGCTGGTGCGTCTGCTGGAGCACGCCGAGGTGCGTATCAACCAGCACAAACTCTTCCGCGGCACCCTCTTCGAAGACGACGGTTCCCTCTTTGTTACCTCCCTTGAGAGCGTGAAAAACCCATGAACGGCCAACTTTCCGATAACGACTTCGAAACCCTGATCAGCGATGACGACCTGGCCGGGCCAGGCATTGCCGAGTCCGGCAGCCAGGACAGCAGCGCGCAGCTGCCGCAGCAAGACCTGAGTTTCTTTGGCCGCATTCCAGTGAATGTCACCCTGGAAGTAGCCTCCACCGAGATCTCGTTGAAAGAGCTGATGGATGTCGATGCCAGCAGCGTGATCGTGCTCGACAAGCTGGCCGGCGAGCCGCTGGACGTAAAGGTCAATGGCGCGCTGTTCGCCAAGGCCGAAGTGGTGGTGATGAATGGCAGCTACGGCCTGCGCATCGTCGAGCTGTGCGGCAACGGCCTCGGCGCGCTTACGCCATGACAGCCCGGCGCACCTTCGCCCTGCTCGGCCTGCTGCTGGCGGCGCTGTGCCCGCTGGCCGCGCAGGCGGCCGGTGGCGAGATTTCCCTGCTCAGCCTGAATGACACGGCCAATGGCCAGGAAGTCAGCGTCAAGCTGCAGATTCTGATCGTCATGACCTTGCTCGGCTTCTTGCCGGCCATGTTGATGATGATGACCTGCTTTACCCGTTTCATTATCGTGCTGGCGATTCTGCGCCAGGCCATCGGCTTGCAGCAGAGCCCGCCGAACAATGTGCTGATCGGTATCGCCCTGTGCCTGACCATGCTGGTGATGCGCCCGGTGTGGCAGGAGATCTACAACACCGCCTATGTGCCGTTCGAAGCCGACCAGATCACCCTCACCCAGGGCCTGGCCGCCGGCAAGGCCACGCTGTCGAAATTCATGCTGGCGCAAACCAGCAAGAGCGCGCTGGACACCATGGTCAGCCTGGCCGGCGAAACCGTGCCGGATGACCTCAGCACTCTGGACTTCAGCCTGCTGCTGCCCTCCTACGTCCTCAGCGAACTGAAAACCGCGTTCCAGCTGGGCTTTATGATTTTTATCCCGTTCCTGGTCATCGACCTGGTGGTGGCCAGCGTGCTGATGGCGATGGGCATGATGATGCTCTCGCCGATGATGATCTCGCTGCCGTTCAAGCTGATGATCTTCGTTCTGGTGGACGGCTGGACCCTGCTGGTCGGTACGCTGACCACCAGTGTGCAGCCCTATTAGCGAGGCCGACCGCATGCTCACTCCCGAATACGCCGCCCAGCTGGTCGCCCATGCCGTATACATCACCGGCATCATCGTCTGCGTGCTGGTGGTACCGAGCCTGCTCGGCGGCCTGCTGGTGAGCATCTTCCAGGCGGCCACGCAGATCAACGAACAGATGCTCAGCTTCCTACCGCGCCTGCTGATCACCCTGGGCA
>JBCECW010000234.1:0-6474 GCA_039207785.1 Pseudomonas sp.
GCGTCGTGGCTATGACGGCCAAACGGCTGCCCGGAAAAGTCGGCCTGAAACAGCTCGACCCCAGGCAACCACGGCTGCACCAGCAGCCGGTTGGCGTCCATCGTCAGGCGTCCGCCAGCACCGCCGCGTAGCCTTCGCGGTAGCTGGGGTAGCGTGGTACCCAACCCAGCGCACGGGCGCGGGCATTGCTGCAGCGTTTGCTACCGGAACGGCGCACCGTCGATTCCTCGGCCCACTCGGTAACCCCCATATAGTCACGCAGCCAGCCGACCACTTCGTGCAGCGGCGCCGGTGCGTCATCTACGCCGATGTACAGGTTATCCAGCGCCTTGCCCTGGGCATCGGCCTGGAGCAGAAAGGCCAGCAGGCCGGCGCAATCATCGGCGTGCAAACGGTTGGCATACAGCGGCGGCTCGCTGACCACTCGGTAGCCCATGCGCACTTGTTTCAGCAGCCATTCGCGGCCAGGGCCGTAAATACCGGTCAAGCGCACCACCGTGGCGGGCCACTCGCTGTTCAGCAACAGCTTCTCGGCATCGAGCATGATGCGCCCGGAATAACTGGTGGCTTCGGCGGGCGACTGCTCATCGACCCACACACCGCCATCCTGGGCATATACACCACTGCTGGAGACGAAGATCAGCCGCTTCGGTGCCTGCCCCCGCGCCTTGAGCCAACCCAGGGTATTGGCCAGGCCGTCGTAATAGGCACGGCGATAGCCCGCTTCGTCGTGCTCGGTGGCAGCGGCGGCATACACCAGATAATCCAGCGGCCCCTCCGGCCACTGCGCCGGGCAGGCCGTATCCGTCAAATCGCCCGCCACCGGCACGATGCCCGCCGGCAGCGCTGCGACTGAACGCCGCAAGCCATACACCTGCCAACCAGCCGCATGCAGTTGCTGGCCAAGACGGCTGCCTACATCGCCGCAGCCGGCAATCATCAGGGTGGGAACGCTGGACATTCGGGTGACCTCGGACAAAAGCGGCATTCTAGGCGCTGCGCCTGGGAATGGGGCAAGGATTGGTGGAGATGGCGATGTTACATTATCACTTTCACAAACAAGAATAGTTTGCAATACTAGGCGCCCTTTTGCGCCGGGGCTCGCATTTGCTTCCGGTCACCGCTCTTCCTATCTCAGGTCCGGCCAGCATGAATTTCACCGCCTACCGCGCTCACACATCCGCCGTGCAGCCCCGCGCGCTGCTCACTTGCGCCACGTTGGTGCTCAGCCTGCTGCTGCCTGTCAGCAGCTTCGCCGAAGAAACCACCGCGCCAGCCGCAGCCCCTGCTGCTACCGCGCCGGCGCCAGCCGACGCCACGGCCGCCGTGCCTGCGCCACAAGGCGAAACGCCAGCGGCGATCGCCGTGCGCGAGAAAGTCGCGGCTCTCGGCCCGGATGCCACTTCGGAGCAGATCAGCGCTGCCACCAAGGAAGCCATGGAAGCCAATGGCGCCACCCCAGAAGAAGTGGCCCAGGCCCTGGATACCCTGCAAAAAGCCGACGAGCTGATTGCCGAAGACCAGGAAGCCTTCGCCAGCGACCTGTCGCCATGGGGCATGTACCAGAACGCCGACCATATCGTTAAAGCCGTGATGATCGGCCTGGCCCTGGCCTCGGTGATCACCTGGACCATCTGGATCGCCAAAGGCCTCGAGCTGCTCGGTGCCAAACGCCGCCTGCGCAGCGAACTGGCCATGCTCAAGCAAAGCCGCTCGCTGAAAGACGCCTCCGACAAGGCCAACAAAGAAGGCAGCCTGTCCCATGTGCTGGTCCACGACGCGCTGGAAGAAATGCGCCTGTCGGCCAACACCCGGGAAAAAGAAGGCATCAAGGAGCGCGTCAGCTTCCGCCTCGAGCGCCTGGTCGCAGCCTGCGGTCGTGAAATGAGCCAAGGCACCGGCGTACTCGCCACCATCGGTTCCACCGCGCCCTTCGTCGGCCTGTTCGGTACCGTGTGGGGCATCATGAACAGCTTTATCGGCATCGCCAAATCGCAAACCACCAACCTCGCGGTCGTCGCTCCCGGTATTGCCGAAGCGCTGCTGGCTACCGCCATGGGCCTGGTTGCTGCGATCCCGGCGGTGGTGATCTACAACGTCTTCGCCCGCTCCATCACCGGCTACAAGGCCCAGGTGGCGGACGCCTCGGCCCAGGTGCTGCTGCTGGTCAGCCGTGACCTGGACCACCTGCCGGCTGAACGCAGCCAGCCACACGCCGTTAAAGTGAGCTGACATGGGCCTGCACCTCAATGACGGCGGCGATGATCTGGTCGAATCCCACGAGATCAACGTAACGCCCTTTATCGACGTGATGCTGGTGCTGCTGATCATCTTTATGGTGGCCGCACCGCTGGCCACCGTAGACATCAAGGTCGACCTGCCAGCCTCCAGCGCCGAGCCGCAACGCCGGCCCGACAAACCGGTGTACCTGACCGTCAAAGAGGACAAGAACCTCTACCTGGGCGATCAGCAGGTCACCAAGGAACAGCTGGGCCAGGCATTGGACCAACAGACCAAAGGCAAGAAGGACACCACGATCTTCTTCCGCGCCGACAAGGGCGTGGACTATGCCGATCTGATGGAAGCGATGAACACCCTGCGTAGCGCCGGTTACCTCAAAGTGGGCCTGGTAGGCCTTGAGGCGGTCGGGCAGAAATGACCCTCACGCTGCGCAAAGCTTCGCGGTGGACGCTCAGCTGGCTGCTGGTGCTCGCCCTGCATATCGGTATCGGCCTATGGGCCTTGTACTGGCATGCCGAGGCGATCCCGGTAGAAATGCCGCCACCGGCGATGATGATCGAACTGCCGCCCATGCCCGAAGTGGTACAGCCACCGCCGGCCCCGGCGCAAATCGTCGAGCCTCAGCCCGAGCCGGAACCGGAAGTGGTGATCGCGCCCAAGCCTGAGTTGGTGCTGGAAAAGCCCAAACCCAAGCCAAAGCCCAAACCAAAACCCAAGCCGATCGAGCCGCCCAAGCCAATCGAGAAGCCGGTTGAGGAAGCCACCCAGCCCGCGCCACCGGCACCGCCAAGCCCGGCGCCGCCAGATGCCAAGGCCGCCCCGTTGCCACCGGGTAATCCGGGCGCACAGGCGGACGAAAAGGCCAACTGGCTGGGCAAGGTAAAGGCCCATATGGACCCCAAGCTGCACTATCCGCAGAACGAACGCCGCAGCCGTACGGGCGTGGTGTATGTGATGGTGACGTTTGTGGTGAACGGCCAAGGCAAGATCCTCGATGTCACCATCAAGGAATCGGGCGCGCGCGCGGCCTTCAATAGCGATGTGTTGCGTCAGATCCGTCGCACCAGCCCGGTACCGGCACCGCCAGACACCTTGCTGGTGGGTGGCCAGATCGCCATCGACTACCCGCTCAACTTCACCTTGAAGCAATAACCTCACACCGGCAGGCGCGACCTGTCGGTGTGCGACCCAACCCGCCGACGTACACGGCGGGTTGGTTCCATTGAATACAACCGCTATGCTTTGGCGCAAATCAATGGAATAACACTATGACCCTCACCGAACTGCGCTACATCGTCACCCTGGCACAAGAGCAGCATTTCGGTCGTGCGGCCGAGCGTTGCCATGTCAGCCAACCGACCCTCTCGGTCGGCGTGAAAAAACTCGAAGACGAACTCGGCATCCTGATTTTCGAGCGCAGCAAAAGTGCGGTGCGTCTGACCCCGGTGGGCGAAGGTATCGTCACCCAGGCGCAGAAAGTACTGGAGCAGGCCCAGGGCATTCGCGAACTGGCCCAGGCCGGCAAGAACCAGCTGGCCGCACCGCTCAAGGTCGGCGCCATCTACACCGTCGGCCCGTACCTTTTCCCCCATCTGATTCCGCAGCTGCACCGGGTAGCCCCGCAGATGCCGCTGTATATCGAAGAAAACTTCACCCACGTGCTGCGCGACAAACTGCGCAACGGCGAGCTCGACGCGATCATCATCGCCCTGCCCTTCCAGGAAGCCGACGTGCTGACCAAGGTGCTCTACGACGAGCCCTTCTATGTGCTGCTGCCAGCTGGCCATTCCTGGACCGCGAAACAGACCATCGACGCCGAACTGCTCAACGACAAGAGCCTGCTGCTGCTTGGTGAAGGCCATTGTTTCCGTGACCAGGTGCTGGAAGCCTGCCCCACCCTGCGCAAGGGCGGCGACGACAACGCCAAGCACACCACGGTGGAATCCAGCTCGCTGGAAACCATTCGCCATATGGTCGCCTCCGGCATGGGCATCTCGATCCTGCCGTTCTCGGCAGTGGACAGCCATCACTACGCCCCCGGCGTCTTCGAAGTGCGCCCACTGACGCCACCGGTGCCGTTCCGCACCGTGGCCATCGCCTGGCGCGCCAGCTTCCCACGGCCCAAGGCCATCGACGTATTGGCCGACTCCATCCGCCTGTGCTCGGTGGCCAACCCGCTGCCCCAGACGGCCTGAGGCGGCTCGCCCATGACTGAACTGGCGGCGGTGCCGGTAACCGCGCTCAAAGGCGTGGGCGCGGCGCTGGAAGAGAAGCTCGTGCGCGTGGGCCTGGAAAACCTCCAGGACGTGCTGTTTCATCTGCCCCTGCGCTACCAGGACCGCACCCGCGTGGTGCCGATTGGCGCCTTGCGCCCGGGCCAGGACGCGGTGGTCGAAGGCGTGGTGGCCGGCGCCGATGTGCTGATGGGCAAACGTCGCAGCCTGCTGGTGCGCCTGCAAGACGGCAGCGGCACCCTGAGCCTGCGTTTCTACCACTTCAGCCAGGCGCAAAAAGACGGGCTTAAGCGCGGCACCCAGCTGCGCTGCTACGGTGAAGCGCGCCCTGGCGCCTCGGGCCTGGAAATCTACCACCCGGAATACCGCGCGCTGACCGCCGATAGCGACAGCGGCGTGGAGCAGACGCTAACGCCCATCTACCCGACCACCGAAGGCCTGACCCAGCAGCGCCTGCGCCAACTTAGCGAGCAGGCCCTGGCCCGCCTTGGCCCGCATAGCCTGCCCGACTGGCTGCCGGAAGAACTGGCGCGCGACTACCAGCTAAGTCCGCTCGACGAAGCCATCCGCTACCTGCATCGGCCGCCACCGGATGCCGACCTGGAAGAACTCGCCGAAGGCCGGCACTGGGCCCAGCACCGCCTGGCCTTTGAAGAACTGCTGACCCATCAATTGTCGCTGCAGCGCCTGCGCGAAAGCCTGCGCGCGCAAGAAGCGCCGCAGCTGCCAAAAGCCAAGAAGCTGCCGGGAAAATTCCTCAAGAACCTCGGCTTTGCCCCCACCGGTGCACAACAGCGTGTGGGCGCGGAAATCGCCTATGACCTGAGCCAGCGCGAGCCGATGCTGCGCCTGGTGCAAGGCGATGTGGGCGCGGGCAAAACCGTGGTTGCCGCCCTGGCGGCGCTACAGGCGCTGGAGGCCGGCTACCAGGTAGCGCTGATGGCGCCCACCGAGATTCTTGCCGAGCAGCACTTTATCAACTTCACCCGCTGGCTCGAGCCCCTGGGTTACGACGTCGCCTGGCTGGCCGGCAAGCTCAAGGGCAAGGCCCGTGCCGCGGCCCTGGAGCAGATTGCCGGCGGTGCGCCCATGGTGGTTGGCACCCATGCGCTGTTCCAGGATGAAGTGCAGTTCAAGCGCCTGGCGCTGGTGATCATCGACGAACAGCACCGCTTTGGCGTGCAACAGCGCCTGGCGCTGCGCAAAAAAGGCGTCGAAGGGCGCATGTGCCCGCACCAATTGATCATGACCGCCACGCCTATTCCGCGCACGCTGGCCATGAGCGCCTACGCCGACCTGGATACCTCGATCCTCGACGAGCTGCCCCCTGGGCGTACGCCGGTGAACACCGTGCTAGTGGCCGATAGCCGACGCTTCGAGGTGATCGAGCGAGTGCGTTCGGCCTGCCACGAAGGACGCCAGGCGTACTGGGTCTGCACCCTGATCGAAGAGTCGGAAGAACTGACCTGCCAGGCTGCGGAAACCACCTATGAAGACCTCTCGGCGGCACTGGGCGGACTCAACGTCGGCCTGATCCACGGACGCATGAAGCCGGCGGAAAAAGCCGCCGTGATGCAGCAATTCAAAGAAGGCGCGTTGCAGCTGCTGGTCGCGACCACAGTGATCGAAGTGGGCGTCGACGTGCCCAACTCCAGCCTGATGATTATCGAAAACCCCGAACGCCTGGGCCTGGCACAACTGCACCAGTTGCGTGGCCGCGTAGGCCGGGGCAGCGCGGCCAGCCATTGCGTGCTGCTCTATCACGCGCCGCTGTCGCAGCTGGGCCGCGAACGCCTGGGCATCATGCGCGAAACCAGCGACGGCTTTGTGATTGCGGAAAAAGACCTGGAGTTGCGTGGCCCCGGCGAAATGCTCGGCACCCGGCAAACCGGCCTGCTGCAATTCAAGGTCGCCGACCTGATGCGCGACGCCGACCTGCTGCCGGCCGTGCGCGACGCGGCACAAGCGCTGTTGGCGCATTGGCCACAGCATGTAAGCC
>JBCECW010000235.1:0-6462 GCA_039207785.1 Pseudomonas sp.
TCATCACGCCGCAGGTGGCGCCGTCGAAGCCGACGTCGGAGCTGGTGTAACCGATATCGGTGATCACCTTGCGCACGATCTCTTCGAGGTCGACCCAGGCGTTGGTGGTCACTTCGCCAGCGATGATGGCCACACCGGTTTTCACCAGGGTTTCGCAGGCTACGCGGGCGAATTTGTCCTGGGCAATGATGGCGTCCAGGACGGCATCGGAAATCTGGTCGGCGATCTTGTCTGGATGTCCTTCAGACACGGACTCAGAGGTGAAAAGTGAGTATTCGCTCATCTCGACGGGTTCCTGTTTATCAAGTGTTCGGCAGCATTAGGGCTGCTGATGGGTCCGGGCTACCAGGGGCGCGCTGAAAGTGGCGCACCTGAATCTGGAAACCATTGCGTAATCCAATGTAGAGGCTTTCACCGGGCTCAAGCCCTGCGGCGGTTGCCCAGTGGGCCAGGTCGTCCTGTTCAAAGCCTAGCCAGAGATCACCGCAGGCCTCCCTGGCCCAGCTCTGGTTATGGCGGCATAACTCGGTAATCAGCAGGCTGCCGCCGGGTTTGACCCACTGCGCCAGCTGTTTGAGGGCGTCGGCTGGTGCGGCCAGGTGGTGCAGCACCATATTCAGCACCACGCAGTCGGCGACCAAGCGCTCAGTGTCTTCATTCAGGGCATCGGCCAACTGCAGGTCGACGTTGCCCAGGCCTTCTTGTTCACAGCGCATACGCGCCAGTTCGAGCATCGCCGGGCTGTTGTCCAGCGCGGTCACGTGGGCGAAACGACGGGCCAGCTCGGGCAGGAAACCGCCATCGCCCGGGCCGACTTCCAGGGCCGTGGCCGCCGGCGCAAAACCCAGGGCATCGAGCAGGGCCAGCACGCTGTCGCGATACTGCGGCAAGCCGGCGATCAAGTCTTGCTGGGCCTGGAAGTTTTCCGCCATACGGCTGAAAAAGTCCTGGCTGGCCGCCGCGCGTTGGCTGTGCACCGCGCTGATGCGGGTTTGCACCTCGGCCGGCAGTTGCAGGTTGTCCACTTCATCGAGCAGGGCGTTGTGCAATACGCCGCCCAGGCGTTCGGCCGGGGCGAGGGCACGGCGGTAGAAGATTGCATTGCCTTCGCGGCGTGTGGCCACCAGGCCGGCCTGGGCCAGCACTTTAAGGTGGTGGCTCATGCCCGACTGTCCGGTGGCGAAAATCTGCGCCAGTTCCAATACACCGAACGAATCGTTGCACAGCGCCCGCAACACGTTCAGGCGCAGCGGATCGCCACCGGCCTTGCACAGGGCAGCCAGTTCGTCAGCGGGCTCGAAACGCAGTTGGGGGACACGCATATTCATAGGCTGCGCAGTCTAGTCGGTCATTTTTTATCCAGCAACAGCAATATCAAAAAGTTTTGATATTGCGTGCCGATGCAGGCCTGCGGGTAGAAAAGCATGCCGGTACGACCATCTGTGATTGCCCCGCGCCACCTGCCTGGGCGAAAATGGCCGCCTTTTTGTGATCAGCCCTACCCAGGAGATTAGCGATGCCCAGCCGTCGTGAGCGTGCCAATGCCATTCGTGCCCTCAGCATGGATGCCGTGCAGAAAGCCAACAGCGGCCACCCCGGTGCACCGATGGGCATGGCGGATATCGCCGAAGTGCTGTGGCGTGACTACCTGAAACACAACCCGAGCAACCCGACGTTCGCCGACCGTGACCGTTTTATCCTGTCCAACGGCCACGGCTCGATGCTGATCTATTCGTTGCTGCACCTGACCGGCTACGACCTGTCCGTCGACGACCTGAAAAATTTCCGCCAACTGCACAGCCGCACCCCGGGCCACCCGGAATACGGCTACACCCCAGGCGTGGAAACCACCACCGGCCCGCTGGGCCAGGGCCTGGCCAATGCCGTGGGTTTTGCCCTGGCGGAAAAAGTACTGGGCGCGCAGTTCAACCGTCCTGGCCATAACATCGTCGACCACCACACCTATGTGTTCCTGGGTGACGGTTGCATGATGGAAGGCATTTCCCACGAAGTGAGCTCGCTGGCCGGCACCCTGGGCCTGGGCAAACTCATCGCCTTCTACGACGACAACGGCATCTCTATCGACGGCGAAGTCGAAGGCTGGTTTACCGACGACACCCCGAAGCGCTTCGAAGCCTACGGCTGGCAGGTGATCCGCAATGTCGACGGCCACGATGCCGAAGAAATCAAGATCGCCATCGACACCGCGCGCAAGAGCGCACAGCCGACCCTGATCTGCTGCAAGACCATCATCGGCTTCGGTTCGCCGAACAAGCAGGGCAAGGAAGAGTGCCACGGCGCTGCGCTGGGCAACGACGAAATCGCCCTGACCCGCGCCAACCTGGGCTGGAACCACGCGCCGTTCGAAGTGCCGGCCGATATCTACGCCGAGTGGGACGCCAAAGCTGCTGGTGCTGCAGCCGAAGCTGACTGGAACAGCCGTTTCGCCGCCTACGCCGCCGCGCACCCGGAACTGGCCAGCGAACTGAAGCGCCGCCTGGCCGGCGACCTGCCTGCCGACTTCGCCGACAAGGCCGTTGCCTATATCAATGAAGTGGCGAGCAAAGGCGAAACCATCGCCAGCCGTAAAGCCAGTCAGAACACCCTGAACGCCTTCGGCCCGCTGCTGCCGGAGTTCCTCGGTGGTTCGGCCGACCTCGCCGGTTCCAACCTGACCCTGTGGAAAGGCTGCAAAGGCGTCAGCGCCGAAGACGCCGCCGGCAACTATATGTTCTACGGCGTACGCGAATTCGGCATGAGCGCGATCATGAACGGCGTGGCCCTGCACGGCGGCTTCGTACCGTACGGCGCCACCTTCCTGATCTTTATGGAATACGCCCGCAATGCCGTGCGTATGTCGGCCCTGATGAAGCAGCGCGTGCTGTATGTATTTACCCACGACTCCATCGGTCTGGGCGAAGACGGCCCGACCCACCAGCCGATCGAGCAACTGGCCAGCCTGCGCACCACGCCGAACCTCGACACTTGGCGCCCAGCCGATGCCGTGGAATCGGCCATTGCCTGGAAGCACGCGGTAGAGCGTAAGGACGGCCCGACCGCTTTGATCTTCTCCCGTCAAAACCTGCCGCACCAGGCGCGCGACGCCGCCCAGCTGGCCAACGCCGAGCGCGGTGGTTATGTGCTCAAAGACTGCGCCGGCGAGCCGGAACTGATCCTGATCGCCACCGGTTCGGAAGTGGGCCTGGCCGTTGCCGCCTACGACAAGCTGACCGAGCAAGGCCGCAAGGTGCGTGTGGTGTCGATGCCGTGCACCAGCGTGTTCGATGCCCAGGACGCCGCCTACAAACAAGCCGTACTGCCGCTGCAAGTGGGCGCGCGTATCGCCATCGAAGCCGCCCATGCCGACTACTGGTACAAGTACGTGGGCCTGGAAGGCCGCGTGATCGGCATGACCAGCTTCGGCGAATCGGCCCCGGCCCCGGCGCTGTTCGAACACTTCGGCTTTACCGTGGAAAATATCCTCGAGCAAGCTGGCGAACTGCTGGAAGGCTAAACGCCTGGCGTGCTCTCTGCCGCCGTCATCCCCGCGAAAGCGGGGACCCAGAATCGTCCATGGGGCGGTGTACCTGGACTCCCGCCTGCGCGGGAGTGACGGTGGCCAATGAGGGCTGCGCGGTTCGACAGTCAGCCCCCTCCGCTCCATCCGACGTGAGCCTGCCCATGTCCCAACGCCCTTACAAAGTTGCCCTTAACGGTTACGGCCGCATCGGTCGTTGTGTGCTGCGCGCGTTATATGAGCGGGGCGCCAAGGCCGGTTTTCAGGTGGTGGCGATCAATGACCTGGCCGATCTGGCCAGCATTGAATACCTCACCCGCTTTGACTCCACCCACGGCCGTTTCCCCGGCGAGGTGCGAATCGAGGGCGAGCATTTGCATATCAACGGCGACAACCTGCAGGTGCTGCGTAGTGCCACGCCCGAAGGCATCGACTGGGCCGCGCTGGGTATCGACCTGGTGCTGGAATGCTCGGGCGCCTACAACAGCCGTGCCGATGGCCAGCGCTTTATCGATGCCGGCGCGCCACGGGTACTGTTCTCGCAGCCGATGGCCAGCGAGGCGGATATCGACGCCACCATCGTCTACGGCGTCAACCAGCAGTGCCTGAGCGGGCGCGAAACCCTGGTGTCCAACGCCTCGTGCACCACCAACTGCGGGGTGCCGCTGCTCAAGCTGCTGAATGAGGCGGTGGGTCTGGAATATGCATCCATCACCACCATTCACTCGGCGATGAACGACCAACCGGTAATCGACGCCTACCATCACGAAGACCTGCGCCGTACGCGCTCGGCCTTCCAGTCGGTGATTCCGGTGTCCACCGGCCTGGCGCGCGGTATCGAGCGTTTGTTGCCGGAACTTGCCGGGCGAATCCAGGCCAAAGCCGTGCGGGTGCCGACGGTGAATGTGTCTTGCCTGGACATTACCCTGCAAACCGCCCGTGACACCGATGCCAGCGAGATCAACCGGGTGTTGCGTGAAGCGGCACAAAGCGGGCCGTTGCAGGGCTTGCTGGCCTATACCGAATTGCCGCACGCCAGCTGTGATTTCAACCACGACCCGCATTCGGCGATTGTCGATGGCAGTCAGACCCGCGTTTCCGGCCCCCGGCTGGTGAACCTGCTGGCCTGGTTCGACAACGAGTGGGGGTTCGCCAATCGCATGCTCGATGTGGCGCAGCACTATTTAGATATTTCGCTTTCACCTGCTTCTAATCAACTTTGATCACCCAGCCCGGGAAGGACTGCGCCATGACCACCCCTCTTGTACAAAAAATGAGCGACATCGACCTCAAAGGTAAGCGCGTGCTGATTCGCGAAGACCTCAACGTGCCCGTCAAGGACGGCGTGGTCACCAGCGATGCGCGCATTCTGGCGTCCCTGCCGACCATCAAACTGGCCCTGGAAAAAGGCGCGGCGGTGATGGTGTGCTCCCACCTGGGGCGTCCGACCGAAGGCGAGTTCAGCGCTGAAAACAGCCTGAAGCCTGTTGCTGACTACCTGAGCAAAGCCCTGGGCCGTGAAGTGCCGCTGGTCGCCGACTACCTCGGCGGCGTCGAGGTTGCCCCTGGCGATATCGTGCTGTTCGAAAACGTGCGCTTTAACAAAGGCGAGAAAAAGAACGCCGACGAACTGGCCCAGCAATACGCCGCCCTGTGCGACGTGTTTGTCATGGATGCCTTCGGCACCGCCCACCGCGCCGAAGGCTCGACCCACGGCGTGGCCAAGTTCGCCGAGGTCGCGGTAGCCGGCCCGCTGCTGGCTGCCGAGCTGGATGCCCTGGGCAAGGCCCTGGGCGCGCCGGCCAAGCCGATGGCCGCCATCGTTGCCGGTTCGAAAGTGTCGACCAAGCTCGACGTGCTCAACAGCCTGAGCCAGATCTGCGACCAACTGATCGTCGGCGGCGGTATCGCCAACACCTTCCTTGCCGCTGCGGGCTACCCGGTGGGCAAGTCGCTGTACGAGCCGGACCTCTTGGACACCGCCAAAGCCATCGCCGCCAAGGTCAGCGTGCCATTGCCGGTGGATGTGGTGGTCGCCAAGGAGTTCGCCCAGAGCGCCGAAGCCACCGTCAAGGCCATTGCCGACGTCGCCGCCGACGACATGATCCTGGACATCGGCCCGCAAACCGCTGCGCTGTTCGCGGACCTGCTGAAATCGTCGAAAACCATCCTGTGGAACGGCCCGGTCGGCGTATTCGAATTCGACCAGTTCGGCCACGGCACCAAGGCCCTGGCCCTGGCCATCGCCGAAAGCCAGGCGTTCTCCATTGCCGGCGGTGGCGACACCCTGGCGGCCATCGACAAATACGGCGTGGGCGAGCAGATCTCCTATATTTCCACCGGTGGTGGCGCATTCCTCGAGTTCGTCGAGGGCAAAGTGCTGCCAGCCGTAGACGTGCTCGAACAGCGCGCCAAGGCTTGATGCCAATGCTGCCCAAGCTGTGTCTCGTCACGTTCGCCGCCCTGCTGGTGCAGGGCTGCGGCAGCGCCGAGCCGCAGCCGGTGACGCCGACTGCGCCTACCCAGGCGCAGCAGGCGGGCGAGCCAGGCTGCTATCAAACCAGCTGGTGGGCAGAAACCTCGGCCGTGATCTACCGTCGTTTCGACGAAGAACACCGGCCGCAGCCGGCCCAGGGTGATAACCAGCCGGCGGCGGCGCTGGAGGAATGCCCGTAACGCGACGGCAGCGCACGCAGGAGCAACTATTTCGGCGGCCCCAGGGTCACTGCTAATAACCCTCCCGCGTAAAGGAAGACCTGCCATGAACCGCGACTATGCTGCCTTGCTGTGTGTTGCCACTGTGCTGCTGACCGGCTGTGCCGGAGGCGGCTCGCCCAGTACCTGCGAAGTGATCAGCCCGGCGCAGATCAGCCTGCCCACCAACCAGGATGATCAACGCGTTGAGGCCCAAGCCACCGGCGCGCCAATTACAACCAGCGGTCACG
>JBCECW010000236.1:0-2212 GCA_039207785.1 Pseudomonas sp.
CCTACCCCAAGGACACCTGGAACTACACGGCCTCGACCAATATCGTCCGCGACCTGGTAGAAGACCAGATGTACCCCTTGAGTTTGCGGGGCTTGGAAGACGGGATGAAATTCCTCTCCAAATAAAAAACGGGCCCTGCGGGGCCCGTTTTTTTTACCTGTGTCACAAGAGCTTCGTAGGGTGCGCTCCGCGCACCAAGCGATCAACGCCAGGGTCGTTGTTCGTGCGCGGTCACTCTATGGGTGCGGTTGAACCCCAACGTCCAGCCTGCCCCCAACACAAACAGCTCGATCACAAACGCCAGCAGCAAGGCGCAGCCAATCCCCCAGGCAATCGCCTCGGGCGCCAGCAACACCTGGTAGCGGTAGCCGTCCCAGGTTTCCTGGAACAGTTCCGGGTTGGGGTTGAAGGCCACATGCCAGACGCGGACAAACCAGGGGCCGGTCATGGCTTGCCATTCGCTGTCCAACAGGCGCGAACGGATCAGCAGGGTGGTCAGGCTATTGGCGTCGCTGGCAAATACCGGGTCGCTGCTGGCGCGGTAGTGGGCCACCAGCTTGTCCAGGTCGCCGCCAAAGAACTGGTTGGCGGTCTGGCGAAAGCCACTCAGGCTTTGCTCGGACTCTTTCCAGTGCGCTTCGATACGCTGGCTGTAGTCATTGATAAAACCGGGAACCTGCACTCCCACCAGCAGCCCCACGGCGAACAGCACCAAACGTAGATAACTTCTGAACATGCCAGCTCCTGCCATTTTTATCAGCTGCGGCCCTGGGCTATACACTCGCCGCGGCGCCACAGGCTCCATTCGCCGGGTTGGTACAAGGTCCAGCTTTCGTTTTCGGTCAAGGGTTCGGTGGCCAGTACGGTGACCACATCGTTAGGCGTGGTTTCGGCCTGGAAGTCGACAATCACGTCTACGTCTTTCAGGCGCGCCGGGCCAAAGGGCGCACGGCGGGTGATCTGCGCCAGCTTCGTGGAGCAGAACGCGAACAACCAGTCACCATCGCTCAACAGACAGTTGAATACGCCCTTGGTGCGGTACGCCGAACAGGCACGCACCAGGGTGGGCAACAGCATTTCCACCGACACCGGAGTCGGGAAGGCGCTGCGGATCTGGTTAAGCAGGTCGCAGAACGCGGCCTCGCTATCGGTATCGCCCACCGGCCAGTAAAAGCTCGGTGCCGGGGTAAAGTCGGCGAGTTGGCCGTTATGGGCAAAACACCAGTTACGGCCCCACAGCTCACGGACAAAGGGATGGGTGTTGGACAGGCACACCTTGCCGACGTTGGCCTGGCGGATATGGCCAATCACAGTTTCGCTTTTGATCGGGTAGCGCTGTACCAGCTTGGCCACTTCCGAGTCGACGCTTGGCTGCGGGTCTTGAAACAGGCGCAAGCCGCGCCCTTCGTAAAAGGCGATGCCCCAGCCATCGCGGTGCGGCCCGGTGCCGCCGCCACGCTGCATCAGCCCGGTAAAGCTGAAGACGATATCGGTTGGCACATTGGCACTCATGCCCAGTAATTCACACATGGCTCAACACTCTGGCAGGCAGCTGATGCAGGGCTTAAAGACGCGGTTCGATGCGCACCCGGCGGCCATCGCTGCTACTGGCGGGCGGTGTACGGGGCTCGTCGCGGGAATCACTACGGGGTTTGATATAGGGCTTGCTCAGCGGCTCGCGCTCCATCATTTCGCGCAGCGTGGGCTGGTCTTCGGCGTCGGGCTCGGGCGCAGCCTTGGCGGCTTGGCGTTTTTTCCAGGCGCTTTCGATTGGCCAGCGAATCAGCACAAACAGCAGGTACACGGCAAAGGCGATCATGCCGTACATGGCCAGGTCGGCCACCGCACGCCAGATATTGCTGCCCACTTTAAACAGCAGGTCGAGGGCGGAAATCGCCACGGCCGGGGCATACAGGTCTTTGCTCGGGTCGACGATGGTGGGGGTAAACAGCAGCACGGCCACCACCACCCGCAGGGGCTCGGCCAGATAGCGCCACATCCAGCCGGTCAGACGGAAGAACACCAGCAGGCAGCCCAGAGCGGCGATGGCATAAAGGCCCCAGACAAGGACGTAATCGTGTTCGTTCATGCGGTTCATGGCGATGCTGGCGAAGGGGCGCTTATGATAGCGGCTTTTCTCCTGCCCGGCGCGCTCGACGTCGGTCGCCCTCGTTCTGGAGTTTCTGCATGCCGCAAGCACCCATCGCTCGTA
>JBCECW010000236.1:2222-2658 GCA_039207785.1 Pseudomonas sp.
CCAGGCAACGACCCGTACCACTGGCTGGAAAACCGTGACAGCGACGATGTGCTGGATTACCTGAAGGCCGAGAACGTCTACCTGGACGAACAGCTGGCCGGCCAGGCCGCGCTGCGCGAGCAGCTGTTTGCCGAGATCAAGGGGCGTATCCGCGAGACCGACCTGTCCCTGCCCTCGCCCTGGGGCCCCTACCTGTATTACACCCGCACCACCGCCGGCGACGAATACCCGCGCCACTTCCGCTGCCAGCGGCCGGCCGACGGCAGCAATAGCGTGGACGCCGCCAGCGAGCAGTTGCTGCTGGACCCCAACGAACTGGCCAACGGCGGTTTCCTGTCCCTGGGCGCCTTTAGCATCAGCCCCGACCACGCCCGCCTGGCCTACAGCCTGGATACCAGCGGCGATGAAATCTACCAGCTGTTCGTCAAGGAGCTGG
>JBCECW010000236.1:2668-6460 GCA_039207785.1 Pseudomonas sp.
CCAATGACAGCCAGACCCTGTTTTTCGGCGAGCTGGACGACACCCACCGCCCGCACAAACTGCACCGCCACACCCTGGGCCAGGCCGGCGCCGAGCTTGTATTCGAAGAGCCGGACGGGCGCTTCTTTCTTAACTGCTACCGCTCCAGCTCCGAGCGCCAGCTGTTTGTGCTGCTCAACAGCAAAACCACCTGCGAAACCTGGGCGCTGGATGCCGATACCCCCAGCGGCGCCTTTACCTGCGTGGCGCCGCGCGAGGAAGGCCATGAGTATTTCGTCGACCACGGCCGCCTGGTGCATGGCGAGACGGCGGGCCACTGGGGCTGGATCATTCGCAGCAACCAGACCGGGATCAACTTCGCCCTCTATCAGGCGGCCACTGCCGGCGTGCCGAGCCGTGCCGACTGGCAGGAGCTGATCGCCCATAACCCGGACGTGATGCTGGAAGACACCACCCTGAATGCCGGCGCCATCATCCTTAGCCTGCGCATTGGCGGCCTGCCGATCCTGGAAGTGCACGGCCTGGGGCTGGCGCCGGCCCGCGTACAACTGCCCGACGCCGCCTATAGCCTGCATGTGCAAGACAGCCTGGAATTCGACAGCGCGGTAATTCGCCTGCGCTACGAGGCGCTGAATCGCCCGGCGCAGGTACGCCAGCTGCACCTGGTCAGCAGCGAGCAAGTGGTGCTGAAAGAAACCCCGGTGGAAGGCGTGTTCGACGCCGACGCCTATGTCAGCCAACGCCTGTGGGCCACGGCCAGCGATGGCACGCAAATCCCCATCAGCCTGGTGGCCCGCCGCGAAACCCTGGGCAAGCCGGCGCCCTTCTATCTGTATGGCTACGGTGCCTATGGCGCCAGCCTCGACCCGTGGTTTTCCCATGCACGGCTGAGCCTGCTGGATCGCGGTTTTGTCTTTGCCATCGCCCATGTACGCGGCGGCGGCGAGCTGGGGGAAGCCTGGTACCGCGCCGGCAAACTGGAGCACAAGGCCAATACCTTTAGCGACTTTATCGCCTGCGCCGAGCATGTGATCGCCCAGGGCTACACCCATGCCGCACAGCTGGCCATCAGCGGCGGCAGTGCCGGCGGTCTGTTGATTGGTGCGGTGCTCAACCAGCGGCCAGAGCTGTTTGCGGCGGCTATCGCCGAGGTGCCGTTTGTGGATGTGCTGAACACCATGCAGAACCCCGACCTGCCGCTGACCGTCACCGAGTACGACGAATGGGGCGACCCGCACGAGCCCGAGGTATTCGAGCGCATCAAAGGCTATGCGCCTTATGAAAACGTCAGCGCCCAGGCCTATCCGGCGCTGCTCGCCGTAGCCGGCTACAACGACAGCCGTGTGCAGTATTGGGAAGCGGCGAAATGGGTGGCCAAGCTGCGGGCGCATAAAACCGACGGCAACCTGCTGTTGCTGAAAACCGATTTGGGCGCCGGGCATGGCGGGATGAGTGGGCGCTACCAGGGGATCAAGGATGTGGCGTTGGAATACGCCTTTCTGTTGAAGGTGCTGGGGTTGCTGGCCTGACCCTCTCCCCCGGCCCCTCTCCCGCAAGCGGGCGAGGGGTGACGTATGGCGGCCACCGCATATGATCTGCTCCCTCTCCCGCTAAGCCGGCCGGGCAGGCGAGAGGGCTGGGGAGAGGGGCCTTTGATGTTGCTCTGCTCTACTCCTCCACCCTCGGCCTAACCGGCTCCGCGGGCTTCACCTTCGGCACACTGGGTGTCTGCTGCATCTGCGGCAGGCCATTCTCCCGAGGATTCACCGTATTGGCCGGCGGCAGGCTGCGCGGGCTGTTTGCCCCCGGCGTGGTCGAGCGCGGCGCAGGCATCGGCACATTGCGCGGCTCGATGGTCTGGTAGGGGTTGGGGGTGGCGGTGCCCGGCGAACCGGGCGTTGCCGCCACCCCTTCTGCGGCGGCCAACAGGCCCGCGGTTAACACCATCAATCTGAACCCTTGCATCACACACCTCCCTAAACCTGGCGTGACCGTTAGACTACGCCGCCGCGCATTCGCTCAGGCGCAATAAAAAGGCTGCTTGAGAAGCCTGCGCGCCGGGCTCACCATAGCGGGCACCCCCAACACCCTGGACTGAACAGGTATTGCCATGAGCACTGAAAAATCGGCGGCCACCCTGAAAACCGACCGCCTGATCGCCGAAGCCCAACGCAGCCGCGAAGAAGGCTACCGGGCCAAGGCCCTGAAGATGTACCCGCATATCTGCGGCCGCTGCCAGCGTGAGTTCGAAGGCAAGCGCCTGAGCGAACTGACCGTGCACCACCGCGACCACAACCACGACAACAACCCGCAAGACGGCTCCAACTGGGAGCTGCTGTGCCTGTTCTGTCATGACAACGAACACTCGCGCTATACCGACCAGCAGTACTTCAGCGAAGGTTCCACCGCCAGCCCCACCGGGCCGAAAGTGACGCACAAGGCCTTTGCCGACCTGGCCGCCCTGCTAAAAAGCAAGCAATAAGAGAGCTCACGTGGCAAACCGTCGTTATAGCTGTATTGGTCTTTTTAATCCCAAGTCTCCAGATAACGTCGGCGCCGTAATGCGCGCCGCCGGCTGCTATGGGGTGAATTCGGTGTTCTACACCGGCAAGCGCTACGCCCGCGCCCAGGACTTCGCCACCGACACCAAGATGGTCCACCAGGACATCCCGCTGATCGGTATCGAGGACCTGCAAAGCATCATCCCCCTGGGTTGCACGCCGGTGGCCGTGGAACTGGTGCCAGGCGCCAAGCCGCTGACCGAATACACCCACCCGGACCGGGCGATCTATATCTTCGGCCCCGAAGACGGCTCGCTAAGCAAAGAGGTATTGGCCTGGTGCGAAGAGGTGGTCTATATCCCCACCAATGGCTGCATGAACCTGGCCGCGACGGTAAACGTGGTGCTGTATGACCGTATGGCCAAGGGCTTGAATACCAAGTCCGGGCCGCAGTTCGCGCGTAGTTGAAGACCGCTTGGTGCGCGGAGCGCACCCTACGGAATAGGCGTAAACGAGGTGATTGAGCCCGACGCGATATCGTAGGGTGCGCTACGCTCACCGCTACTCCGCCACCTTCAACAACGGCGTATCCAGCACCTTCGACGGCCCGCCCAATACATCCTCGGCCACGCCGATAAATTCCTTGGTGCTCACCCCATCCATGCGCATCAAGCCGCGGCTGACATCATCCAGCGAGCGCTTGTTACCGGTGGCCTTGCGGATTTCGCGGTCGAGCTCTTGCAGCAGCAATACCGCCCGCGCCGTGGTGCGGCCACTGACGCTGTCGCCGCGCAGGCTGACCACCTTGCGGCTCCATTTTTTCAGATCGGCGTTTACCACCTCGTAGCGCTCCTCGCTCATCCCGCCGGCGCGGTGCACCAGTTCGATGGCGTAGTACTCGGCCAGGCCCTCGCTGATCCAGTCGCTCTTGTCGGTGTCGCGGATGCGACTGAAGACATGCACCAGCTCATGCACCAGGGAGCTGGTGCCGTTTTCGCTTACCAACGGCCGGTCGGCATGCATAAACAGTGAGTTGGAGGCCGATAGCCCGCCGCGCCACATAGGATTGCCGGCACCCACCACCAGCAGCTTGGCCGGGTCGCGGGGGAACACGGCCTGCACCTGCGGCCAGACGAAGGTGAGCATGGTCAGCACATCCATACGGCGCATACCGGCGCCCACAGGGGCGGCGACGGTCACCTCGGTTTCGCCCAGTTTGGCCCGGCGGGTGCCGACCTTGCCGGCAAGAATCCAGCCAGTGGGGCGATCCAGCAGGCGCGAGGGGTTGTCG
>JBCECW010000237.1:0-6447 GCA_039207785.1 Pseudomonas sp.
GTGCAGCACCGTGCCCTTGAGCGCCACGCCCTCCTTCACCGGTAACCACCAGGCATGCAGGCGCGTGCCGTCGGCGGCGGTCAGGTTGATATCGCGGTACGCCACCTTGGCTACGGTGGGGGTAAAAGGCAGGCCTTGCACGGGGTAGAACAACAGGTTGCTGCAGCCACCCAGGCAAAGCAGCAGGGCCGTCGCAAGCAGGCGCCGCATCAGTCGCCCCCGGCGCGTTTTTCCTCGCGGGCCTTGTACGTGGCCTCATACACTCGCTCGGCCAGGCGTGAAAACGGCAGGCTTTGCAGCCACACCGTGCCGGTGCCTTTGAGGGTGGCCAACACCACGCCCTCGCCGCCAAACAGCATGCTTTTCAGGCTGCCGGACAGCTGGATGTCGTAGTCGATACCGGCGCTAAAGGCCACCAGGCAGCCGGTGTCCACCCGCAGCGTCTGGTCGTGCAATTCCTTGCGCACCACGGTGCCGCCGGCGTGGACAAACACCAGGCCGTCGCCTTCGAGCTTCTGCAGGATAAAACCTTCGCCGCCAAAAAAGCCGGCGCCCAGGCGCTTGTTAAAGCAGATGCCAATGCGGGTGCCGAGCGCGGCGCAGAGGAAGGCGTCTTTCTGGCAGATCAGCGTGCCGCCCACCGGCTCCAGTTCGATGGGCACCACGCTGCCCGGATAAGGCGCAGCGAATGCCACGCGGGCCGAGGTTTTACCGTGGTTGGAAAAGTGCGTCATAAACAGCGACTCGCCGCCGATCATGCGCTTGCCGGCGCTCCACAGCTTGCCCATCACGCCATTGGCCGAGCCATCGCCCAGGTGCGCATCGAAGTGAATGCCGTCGGTCATATAGTTCATCAGCCCCGCCTCGGCGATAACCGACTGTTCGGGGGCGAGGATGATTTCTACCGTTTGTGCCGAGGTACCGAGTACTTCATAACCGAGTTTGGAACTGGGCATGCTGAGCTCCATCGCTTTGGTAGGGTGTGCTCCGCGCACCATTGCGGTATCGGGTCAATCGCGTGGTGCGCAAAGCGCACCCTACGGGATCGTGTGGGCTACAGGATATTTGCGTAATCGGCTTCGATGCGGTCCAGGCTCAGGTGGTTGAGGAAGTTGGAAAAACACATCCACGCCGACAACGCATTAAGGTCGCGAAATTGCGGCGGCAGGTACTTGGGCGGTACCACCAGGCCCTCGTCCACCAACTGGCGCAGGGTGCGCATATCTTCCAGGGTGGCCTTGCCGCAGAACAGCAGCGGGATGGCTTCGAGCTTGCCTTTGCGCACGGCCAACTGGATGTAGTTGTAGATCAGGATAAAGCCCTTGAGGTACGACAGATCCTTGGTAAACGGCAGCCCGTCCGGGGTTGAGCCACGGAAGCTGCGGCTGGCATTGGCGTAGCTCTGCTCCATATCGAAGCCTTGCTCGCGGAAGAAGCCAAACACCTGGAGAAAGTCGGCGCCCTCTTCGGCCATATGGATGGCGCGCGTGCGGTTGGTCAGCTTGCGCAGGCGGCTGGGGTAGGAGGCGAAGGCAATCACTTCCATCAGGATGGCCAGGCCTTCCTGGGTCACGGTCGACGAGGGTGGCCCCTTGGCCAGGAAGGTGCAGATAGGCTGGTTCAGGCCGTTGAGCGTGGTGCCCACATGCACCAGGCCTTCATGCACTTCCAGGGCGCGCACGTCGCGCTCGTTGAACATGGCGTCGGCGCGGATCTTGATGTAGTCGGCACCGGCCGCCGCGTCGGCAAGAATGCCGTCGGACTCGAACACGCGAATGGTGCTCTGCTCCTCGCCAAACACGGTATTGAGGCGGCCTTGCAGCATGGCCACGGCGTCCTTGGCGGTCAGGTTCTTGGGTTCGTCCTTGAGGTCGCCACGGTCGTCGATCTTGTTCAGGTAATCGGAAAACATCAGGCCCAGGTCGGCCAGGGTCGGGTCGCCAGCATGAAAGGCATCGGAGGCCGAGCCATAGAGCTCCTGCGAGATCAGGCCGAAGTCGGAGGTGCCGCGCGCTTCGAGCATGCGGATGACCATGCGGTACTCCTTGCACATGCGCCGCATGATCTGCCCGACCGGGTTGAACTGGCCCAACTGGCGAGTGATATCGCGCTCGATATTCTGGAATTCCAGCTTCTTGGCCCCGGAGTCGAAGCCCAGCGGGCGACCGGCATAGTAGTCGCGGTCGACTTGCGGCAGCTCCTTGCCTTTGGCCTTGAGGAAGGCCTTGCGCACGTTGTCATCCCACTTGACGGCATCCAGCACGCGGATCGGCGTTTGCGCTTCCACCAGGCGGTCGGACAGCGCTCGAATAACAAGCTGGTAGTCGTCAAGTTGCAGCTGGCTGTTCATCGTTCCCTCTCTTTACTCGCCGGTGCGCTGGTACCGTGCCACCTCGATAAATACATCGGAGTTGGCCTGATCGTCCAGATAAGCGAGCACTTTCTCCAGCGGGCTGGTGATCAGCACACCATCGCCTTCGCTGGTTTCGACCGTTTCGCCCTGCAGGGCACCGACTTCCAGCTCCTGGTTGATACGGTCGATATCCAGGTTATAGAGCAGCAGTTCGTTGTTCTTGGTCAGCTCGAAGCCGCCGATGGCGAAGTTGGCGCCCAGGCGTTTGGGCAGGCCGGCGGACAAGTACCAGCGGCTGCCGTGGTGGGCCACGGTAAAGCTGTACTCCTCGACGCTTTTGTCGTTGTCCGGCGAGTTGACGTAGGTGCGGGCTTTATAGACGTTGGGGCCGGAGCGGCTGATGTCCAGGTACAGGGTGTCACCGAACTCATTCTTGCGCGTCCACTCGCCCAACAGCGGCATCGGCGCCGGTTCGTTGGCGGGAATGGGGTCTTTGAATGTCACCAGGCAGCCGCCAAGCAGCAAAAACGACAAGGCGACCAGCACCCGCCAGCTGTTTATGGCCCACTGCCCCGCTACCCGCGCAAAACCTGTACGACCTGTGGTCACCGACGCTCTCCTGAGTGTTTGACTAAAACGGCCCACGTTAGCTAACGAATGTGACAAATGTTACGGGCAAGGATTCAGCCCGGGTTCGCGATACCTGCGGCTGCCTCTCGCTGCTCGGCCCGCAAGCGTGCGGCAATCAGCAGGCCCACGGGTAACCAGAACACTAGCCAATACACGCCCGGACGGCTCAGTACCGTGTGGTAGTTGGCCATGGCGCAGGTCAGCGCAAAAACCATCAATGCCAGCCCGACGGTGTCCAGCGGCGCCTGCCAATGCTGGCGTCGTAACGTACGCAGCGCTAGCACGGCGACCATAGCCAGCATCAGCAGCACCGCCAACAAGCCGTATTCATAACCCGTTTGCAGAAACAGGTTGTGCGCTTGCTTGTAGCAATGAACGTCGTCCACACACACATTGAAAGGATTGCCCGCCCCGGCCCCGGTCAACCAGAACTCGTCCAGGCGGTGGTACCAGCTGCCCCAGATCTGATCACGCAGGCTCAGCCCGCGGCCGGTTTTACCCAGCACATACTTGATCACCAGGGCCACGCCGATTACCGGCACAGCCAGCAGCGCCAACCGGGCGCGTCGCCCGGCAGGCAAGTGCGCCACGATAGAAACCAGGAACCCCGCCAGCATCCCTAGCCACACACCGCGCGAGTCGGTGCACAGCACATACGCCACCAGCACCCCCACACCGGCAGCCCAGAGCAAGCGCAGCCAGAACGCCTTGGGCTTGCTGACCAACTGATGCCCGCCGTAAACGGCAAACACCGCGTAATACAGCGCCGAGACGATGGCGTTGTTGAAGTCGGCATAGTCGCCATAGCCCAGGTTGGAAATCCGGAAACGACCAAACAGGTCCTGCCCCAGCACGGCCCCCTGGTAGATCAGGCTGGCCGCCGCGGCCACGCTAGCGAGCCAAAAGGCCAGGTTAAGCAAGCGTTCCAGCTTGTCTTCCAGCACCAGAATCACAATGGCCCATAGATAGAGCAGTACATACAGCGCAACTTTCACCTGGTCTTTGACCGAGTGATCCGAGTGCGTGTTAAGCCAGGCAACCAGCACCGTAAACAGCAAAAATGGCAGCACGGCCAGCAACGCTATGCTGCGCAGCTTTGCCCGGTAAGCCGGCACGAGAACGGTTAACAGCAATGCGGGAAGAAACAGGGACAGATTCAGCAGCGTGGTTAGCCGGCTACCGTCGGTGATAAACAGCATGCCGACGAAATGAAGCAACATACCCAGGGAAAGAATCAACAGGCCAACATCCTTGGCCAAGCGTTTAAGCGCCATGCATATATCCACAATAGAAAGCGAGACGGAAGGTGGCAACGCAAGTGACCTTGCGCTGCCTGGCGCGCATTCTGGCGCGCTTTTGCCTCTTCGTCATTGAGTACGTCAGTTTTTCTTGCCAGCGCTAGAACGCGGTTTACAGGCCCAGCACCAAGTACATATAGCGCCGGAGCAAGGCGAGCATATCGGCGCTGTTCAAGTGCTCGGCGCCGTCGATCAGCCCTTGGTACTCCATGCGCTCAACGATGCCGGTGAGCACCTTGGCGTCCTGCTCGGGTTGTTCGGAGCCCAGCACCTGAAAGAAGTGCGTCACCCCTTGCTGGAGAATCTGCCGGTGCGAGCGCACCAGGTCATGCAGGCGCGGGTTAAGCAGCGCTTCCTGCTGGAAGGCACGCTCGGCGAGCAAATGCGCCGGGCGCTCCTGCACCTGCTGGCGCACATATTCCACGGCCATGGCGGCGATATAGTCTGCCAGCTCGCGGCGTGACTCGGCGGTGCCGTCCAGCTTGCCTACGCGCTCGCGCAACAGACCTTCGGTGCCATCCCAGAACGCTGCCATATCGGCCGCACTGCGCTCGACGAACAAGGCAAAGGTGTCGGTAATCAGGTCGTTGATATCTTTGAAGTAGTAGGTGGTGGCCGACAACGGTACTTCGGCCTCGGCGGCCACGGCGCGGTGGCGCACGGCACGCACACCGTCACGCACGATAATGCGCATGGCGGCATCGAGAATGGCCTGGCGGCGTTGTTCGCTGCCCTGGCGGCTGGCCTTGCGGCCTTGGTATTGAACACTTTCAGCAACGGCGCTGGCGACATCCGCGGCGCTGTCTCGGGAAGGGTGGGTCACGACTGGGCTTACCTCTCGCGCTCTCGAAAAATAACTGGCCATGACTCTTGTGGAGTCGGCGGGACTTGGAGCCTGCCTTGGCAGAATAGATCCTCTACCGTGCTACAAAATATGCACCGCACAGTAACAAAAAACCGCCCGAAGGCGGCTCTCTGCATGCGTCAGGCTTGCGGGCGCATATGCGGGAAGAGAATCACGTCGCGAATAGACGGCGCATCCGTCAACAACATCACCAAACGGTCGATACCAATGCCTTCACCGGCGGTGGGCGGCATGCCGTATTCCAGGGCACGGACAAAGTCAGCGTCGTAGTGCATGGCTTCGTCGTCACCGGCGTCCTTGTCAGCCACCTGCGCCTGGAAGCGTTCGGCCTGGTCTTCGGCGTCGTTCAACTCGGAGTAGGCGTTGGCGATTTCGCGGCCACCGATAAACAGCTCGAAGCGGTCGGTCACGCTTGGGTCTTCGTCGTTACGACGGGCCAGCGGCGAGACTTCGAACGGGTACTGGGTAATAAAGTGCGGCTGCTCCAGCTTGTGCTCTACCAGCTCT
The DNA here is from genome assembly GCA_039207785.1 of Pseudomonas sp. Classification (GTDB taxonomy): domain Bacteria; phylum Pseudomonadota; class Gammaproteobacteria; order Pseudomonadales; family Pseudomonadaceae; genus Aquipseudomonas. The sequence goes on from JBCECW010000237.1 coordinate 5,654, forward strand.
TCGAAAATCATCACCTGCAACTTGCCCAGGCCTTCGAAGCCCAGCACCTTGGCGCCGGCTTTCTTGGCGATTTCGCGGGCCTTGTCGATATCAGTGAGGTCGGCAACGGTCAGCTCGGGGTTGTAGTGCAGGATCGAGTCGAAGACCGACATGCGCGCAAACGGCTCGCCGAAGTGGAACACCTTGCCCTGGTACGGCACGTCGGTGGTACCCAGCACCAGCTGCGCCAGCTCGCGGAACAGTTCCTCGGTGAGGTCCATGTTGTCTTCGTAGTCGGCGTAAGCCTGGTAGAACTCAAGCATGGTGAATTCAGGGTTGTGCCGAGTCGAAACGCCTTCGTTACGGAAGTTGCGGTTGATCTCGAACACTCGTTCAAAACCACCGACCACAAGGCGCTTGAGGTACAGCTCCGGCGCGATACGCAGGTACATGCCCATATCCAACGCATTGTGGTGGGTTTCAAACGGCTTGGCCGCGGCGCCGCCCGGGATGGTCTGCAGCATCGGCGTTTCCACTTCGAGGAAATCGCGCTTCATAAGGAAGCTGCGGATATGCGCAATTACTTGCGAACGCACGCGGAAGGTCTGGCGGGTTTCTTCGTTGACGATCAGGTCAACGTAGCGCTGGCGGTAGCGGGTTTCGGTGTCGGTCAGGCCGTGGTGCTTGTCCGGCAGCGGGCGCAGCGACTTGGTCAGCAGGCGCACGTCGGTCATTTCCACGTACAGGTCGCCCTTGCCGGAACGGGCCAGGGTGCCTTCGGCGCTGATGATGTCGCCCAGGTCCCAGGTCTTGAC
>JBCECW010000238.1:0-2517 GCA_039207785.1 Pseudomonas sp.
GGGTACCGGCACGCGGCGTACCGATTACTGGCTCACCGGAGTTGGCCGATTGCACCCACTGGGTTTTGCCCACCGGGGTAAGGCCTTGCACGTTGGCAAAGTTGGCCAGAATCACCTGCCCCTGGATCTTCGACTGGCCGTTGGTGTAGCGGGCGAAGATCTGGCCGGTGTCGTCAATTTCCAGGCCCGACAGCTGGCCAGTGGTGTAACCGTCCTGGGTCACGGCGTTGACCGCGAAGGTGCTGGACACCTGGGACGAACCGCGGATGTCCAGGGTCATTGCTGCGGAAGCCGACGCGCCGTTGGCGGACCATACGGGTGGCGTGCTGGTGTCAGCCTGCGCCGGCACCCAGCCGTTGATGCTCAGTTTGTTGTCTACGTAGGTGAGGCCCGCGGTGGTCGGCGTAACCGTTGCCAACTGCCCGGCACCGTCAAAGGTGAGCGTGGCACTGAGCGGCGCGGTGCTAGCTGCCGTCGGCGGTGTAGTGGTTTCCGGGGTCTGCGGGTTGCGACCATCGATCAGCACGTTCATGGTCCAGTTGTTGGTCACTGGCGGCGTCGCCGATGGGTCGGCGTTGTTGATGAAGTACTGGGTCATGACGTGGGCGTTGCCCTGGGCGTCGTAGATATTCACCGAGGTCGACGAGGTGTAGGTGGTCGGGTCGGTCGGGTCGAACGGCGTGTTGGTCGGCGCCTTGCTGCTGGAGTTCAGGTTGAAGCTCTGGGTGATGGCGGTGGTGGCCTTCGGCTCCTGGTTGGAGGTCTGGATGGTCAGGTCGCCCACCACGCCGTTTTGCAGCTGGCCGTTGCCGTCAACCGAATAACCCTGCAGGCGATAGCCGTTGTTGTCGACGATATAGCCCTGCTTGTCAGTCCCGAAATAACCGGCACGGGTATAGCTGATCGAACCGTTGTTGCTGGTGACGAAGAAGCCGTTGCCGTTGATACCCATGTCCAGTGCGTTTTCGGTGTAGTCGATGGTGCCCTGGTTAAACAGCTGCGCCACGTTGCCCAGCAGCACACCGCTACCGATGGCATTGCTGCTGGAGGCCAGCATGGAGGACGAGTACAGGTCCTGGAACTCGGCACGGGACTGCTTGAAGCCCACGGTGCCGGCGTTGGCGATGTTGTTACCAGTGATATTCAGGTCACTGGAGGCGGCTTTGATACCGCTGAGTCCGATATTGAACGACATGGGAAACTCCTGAACGCCGGCTTAGGCGTTATTGACCAATGACTTGAACTTTGGAAATGCCGATGCTGCCGAGGCCCGCGAGGTTCAGCAGCATTTCGCCGCCGTTGATCCCCAGGGTCACGCTGTCGACGTTGGCCGGCAGGCTGGTGCCCATGGCCACTTCCTTGCCGTTTACCGAGGCAATGGCATCGAAGCTGTAAGTACCAGGCGCCATCACGTTGCCGCTGGAATCCTTGCCATCCCACATAAAGGTGATCTGGCCGGTTTTCTGCTGCCCCAGGTTGACCCGCGATACCTGGTTGCCTTTGCTGTCGAGCACGTTGACGTACAGGTTATCGGTGCCGCTGGTGAGCGCGATGCTGCCTTTGAAGGTTTCGCTGGTATCCACCACGGCGGTGTCGGTGGACAGGATCACCTTGCGCCCCACCAGCGACGAGGCTTGCAGCGCCTGCGAAGACTGGGTGCTGGACAGGATGCTCTCGACGCTGGTGTTGAGGTTGTCGAGGCTTTCCACCTGGGTGAACTGCGCCAGTTGCGCCACGAATTCACTGTTGGTTTGCGGGTCCAGCGGGTTCTGGTTGTTCATTTGCGCGACCAGCAGTTGCAGGAACTGATCCTTGCCCAGGGTTTTATCGGTTTTGGTCGTGTCCTTGACCGCGTACTGGTCAAGGATCGAGCTTTGCGTGCTTACGCTATCAACGGCCATGTAGTTCCCCTAAGCCCGGCTTACTGACCCAAGGTCAGAACCTTGGTCATCATCTGTTTGGCGGTATTCATCATTTCGGTATTGGTCTGGAACGCGCGGCTGGCCGAGATCATGTCGGCCATCTCTTCCACCACATTGACGTTGGGGTAGTAGACGTAGCCGTCCTTGTCCGCCGCCGGGTGGTTGGGTTCATAGCGCGGCATCAGGCTGCTCTGGTCTTCCACCACGCCAGCCACCTGCACGCCACGACCGGAGTTGTCCTGGTCGGCGAACAGCGAACCACGGTCGCCGCTCTGCTGGGCCTGCTGGTCGGTAAACATGGTGGCGAATACCGGGTGGCGAGCGCGGTAGGTTTTGTCGACGCTGGACGACACGGTCTCGGCGTTGGCGATGTTGCTGGAGATGGTGTTCAGGCGGGTGGTCTGAGCACTCATGCCGGTACCGGCGATATTGAAGACACTGGAAAGGGACATGGTGGTGGTCTCCGTTATTCGCCGCGCAGGGCAGCAACAAGGCCTTTGAATTTGGCGTTCAGCAGGGTGAAGCTGGCTTGGAACTGCACAGCGTTCTCTGCGTAGTTGGATTGTTCGATCTGCTCATCGACGGTGTTCTGGTC
>JBCECW010000238.1:2527-6431 GCA_039207785.1 Pseudomonas sp.
CCGTGGTTCTTCTCGGCCTGGGCGGCGAGCACCGAGGCGAAGTCCAGGTCACGGGCCTTGAAATTGGGGGTGTCGGCGTTGGCGAGGTTATTGGCCAACACTTCGGCACGCTGGGAACGAAAGCCCAATGCCTTTTCGTGAATGCCGAGTGCTGAATCGAAGCTGATGCTCATGATGCGAACCTTGCCAACTGGCGAACTGGATTTGCGTGCAAGACATATAGCAAACCCTATGCCAGTTTATTTAACCCTTATAAATCAATGGCTTGATAAATATTCAAAGCCAATTGCCGGCTAAAACGGCAAGGCTTTTCCGCTGCCCGGCAATGGCAAGGGAATGGCAAAGAGGGGAATTGCCGCTTGTGGCAAAGCGGCAACGGGCTGGCATAAAAAAAGGAGGCCAATGGCCTCCTCTTCTATTTCAACGTCGCACCGCGCTATTTCACCTTGTAGATGATGCCCGGGCTGCACTGCACCATCTGGTAGTGATCCGGCAGCCCGTTCAAGGCTTCCGAGGCACCGAGGAACAGATAGCCGCCCGGCTTCAAGGTGGCGTGAATGCGCAGCAGGATGTCTTTCTTCACTTCGGCCGAGAAGTAGATCAACACGTTGCGGCAGAACACGATGTCGAACTTGCCAAGGCTGGCGTAGCTATCGAGCAGGTTGAGTGGACGAAACTCCACCCGGCTGCGGATTGCCGGCTTGACCGCAAAGCGGCCACCACCCTTGGGGTCGAAATAGCGCTGCAAACGGTCCTGCGACAGACCGCGGCCGATGGCCAGGCTGTCGTATTCACCGGACTTGCAGGCTTGCAGCATGGCGCTGGACAGGTCGGTGGCAACAATCTGCACCCCGCCCTTGAGCTGCCCCAGGTTGCTACGCTCGAACTCGTCGGTGGCCATCGACAGCGAATACGGCTCCTGGCCCGACGACGATGCCGCCGACCAGATACGCAAACGCGCGCTGGGGTTGGCCTTGAGCAGCTCGGGATACACCCGGTTCTTCAGCACTTCAAAGGGATAGGTATCCCGGAACCACAGGGTTTCGTTGGTGGTCATGGCATCGACCACCTGCTCGCGCAGGCCGCCACGCGGCATGCTCTGCATGCGTTGCACCAGCTCGCCCAGGGTTTTGATGCTGTTCTGTTCCATCAGCTTGTTCAGTCGGCTGGAGACCAGGTATTGCTTGTTGGCGCCCAACACAATGCCACAGGCCTTTTCCAGGAAAATCCGGAACTGCTCAAAATCCACGTTACCTGAAGACACTAGCGCTGCCTCACCATACATATAGGTTGCTGAAGGGCCGCCAGGCCCTCAGCCCTCATCTGAAACGTTGATGCGCTCAATCACGCGTGAAGCCAGATCGTCCGGTCGGAACTTGGCGAGGAAATCATCCGCGCCGACCTTTTTCACCATAGCCTGATTGAATACGCCCGACAGCGAAGTATGCAGGAGGATATGCAGCTTCTGCATGCGCGAATCCGCGCGAATCTCTGCGGTCAGGGTGTAGCCATCCATTTCCGGCATCTCGATATCGGAAATCAGCATGATGAATTCCTGTTCCGGACGCTTGCCCTCGTCTGCCAGCTTGCGCAGGAAGTCCAGGGCCTGGCGGCCATCGTTGAGTGCGGTCACTTCCACACCCACCGACTGCAGACAACGGGTGACCTGCTTTCGTGCCACCGACGAATCGTCGACGATCAGCACATGCTTGGTCACGGCTTTGCCTTGCGTTTCCGAATCGATCACACCTGCTGTGATGGCTTCGGAAATAGGCGCCACTTCGGCGAGGATTTTCTCCACGTCGATGATTTCTACCAACTGCTGGTCCAGGTGTGTCACGGCCGTCAGGTAGTGGTCGCGACCGGTGCCCTTGGGTGGCGGATGAATCTCTTCCCAGTTCATGTTGACGATGCGTTCGACCGAGCGCACCAGAAAGCCCTGAACCTTGGTGTTGTATTCGGTGATGATCACAAAGGCGCTGCTGAGGTCCGAAAGCCCGGCCCGGCCAGTGGCCATCGACAGATCAAGAATAGGAATGGTGCCGCCACGGATATTGGCCACACCGCGAACCACCGGGCTCGACTTGGGCATGATGGTGAGCTTGGGGCACTGCAGCACCTCTTTCACCTTGAACACGTTGATGCCGTAAAGCTGCTTGCTATCAAGGCGGAATAACAACAGCTCCAGTCGGTTCTGCCCCACCAACTGCGTACGCTGGTTAACCGAGTCCATCACTCCGGCCATACCCTGCCCCTCTTTATAGTTTGACCACCGTGCCCTGCTTAGCCTAGCAGCCGGCACGGGCTTTGCTTTGTAGCGTGCTATGAAACTGAAAACGCCACTTTTTCGACACTTATCCATCCGGCTGCCTGCGCAGATCGGATCATGGCTGGCTTTGCTGGCGTTTGGCCACATTAATTACGCGGCCGCTGAGCTGACATTACCTGAACAACTTATCGGCGCAAGCCAAGGCTTTCTTGAGGTTACGGTTCAGGACTATTTAGAGCGTAGCGAAATTGACGCTCGACAAGAGATTCAAATCAAGCCACTCGACCCGCGGTTGCAATTGCCCCTGTGCGACGAAGATTTGACTACCTCCCTGCAAAGCCCGGCGCAACCCGTTGGTCGGGTGTCGGTACGGGTCAGTTGCGAAGGAGCGACGCCCTGGACCGTGTTTGTACCGGCGCAGGTCAAGCTATACCGCAAGGTGGTGATCGCCATCCGCCCGCTCAAACGTGCCACGGTGCTGGGCCAAATGGATGTGGCGCTGGTGGAGCGTGATGTCGGCCTGCTGACTCAAGGCTATATGACCGACCTGGGCCAGGTGCTGGGCACCAAGCTTACCCGAGGGGTGATGACCGACCAGGTGCTGGCGCCGGTTACCATCGAGCAGGCGCAGGCCATCCGCAAAAGCGACCAGGTGGTAATCAGCGCGAAAAAAGGCGGCATCAATGTGCATATGCCAGGCGAAGCGCTGGCCGGCGGCGTGGTGGGCGAGCAGATCCGGGTGCGTAACCTGAGTTCACAGCGGGTGATTCGCGCACGGGTGGTTGGCCCTGGGCTGGTAGAGGTGCCGATGTAGCTGTAGAAAAAAACATGCTTTCTGAGCAATTTGCCGTGGCTTTTCATACACTGACGGCCTGTAGGACGCCATAAACGGCCTGGGGAAAAAAAAATTTAAAGTTTTCTCAACCAGCGCCGACAAGCTAGGCAAGCGTCCAAACACCGTCTGAGGTTTTGCATCATGGTTATCGATATCAACCGGCTAAATAATGCCGCCGCGTCCACCAGCACCAGTCGTACCAGTACGACCCAAACTGGTAGCCGCAACGATACCGCGAACGCCACGCAGCCCGCCGCACCGGCCAATGCCACCGAAGCCAGCACCGCCAAAACCGGTGAATCGGTGCAATTGAGCCAACAGGCCCAGCAGTTGCAGAAAGTGACTGACAAACTTAGTGAGCAACCGATTGTCGACAAAGAACGCGTCGCCCGCCTGAAACAGGCCGATGGCAGCTACCAGGTCGACAGCAAACGCGTAGCCAGTAAACTGCTCGATTTCGAATCCCAGCGTTAACCCCCTGCGGGGCGACTCTGGGGGTGTAGTTGGACGCCTAACTCCGAGAGTTCGCCATGCACGATACGACCCTGCTGCACCTGTTCAATCAAGACATCGGCACCGCCTCGCAGTTACTTGAACTGATCGACGCCGAATTCCAAGCCCTCACCGAACGCGACCTGCCCCGCCTGGAAACCATCCTGGCGGACAAACAGCCGCTGCTCGCCGTACTCGGCCAGCACGGCGGCGAACGCAACAAGCTGCTCAGCTCCCTCAAACTTACTCCCGACCAGGCCGGCCTCGATGCCATTGCCGCTCAGTCCGCCATAGGCACTGAATTGCTC
>JBCECW010000239.1:0-3289 GCA_039207785.1 Pseudomonas sp.
ACCTTTCGCCGGGTGATCCTTCCCCTGAGCGTGCCCGGTATCGCGGCCGGCTCAGTGTTTGTGTTTGTGCTCAGCATCGGCAACTTCATCACCGCCGATTTGCTCGGCGGCAAACAGGTGCAGATGGTCGGCAACCTGATCTACGCGCAATTCCTAACCGCCCGCGACTGGCCATTTGGCTCGGCGCTGAGCTTTATCCTGATCGCCATCATGCTCTTGCTGCTGTTTGTGCAGGCACTGCTGGCCCGTCGCGCCGCGGAGGGCAAGGCATGAGCCAACAGAGCATAAAGAGCTCGGCCGTACTCGGCGCCCACCTGTGGCTGGTGTATGCGTTCTTGTATGTGCCGATCCTGGTGTTGATCCTGCTGTCGTTCAACAAGTCCGGCCTGCCCACTTCCTGGAGCGGTTTCTCGTTCAAGTGGTACGGCGCCCTGGCCAATAACAAAGCCGTGCTGGCCGCCGCGCTGAACACCTTGATCGTGGCCTTGAGCTCGACCTTTATCGCCTGCGTGCTCGGCACCCTGCTGGCCCTCGGTGTGGAACTGCGGCGCAAGGACAAAGGCGGCCACGTGGCCGACACCCTGCTGATGGCGCCGATGATCATCCCCGACATCGTGCTGGCCATCGCCCTGCTGAGCTTTTTCAACCTGGTGAAGATGGGCCTGGGCCTGCACTCCATCGTGATCAGCCATGCAGTGTTCAATATCGCCTTTGTCTGCGCCGTGGTGCGCACGCGCCTCAAGCACTTCGACTACGCGATTCTCGAAGCCTCGATAGACCTGGGCGCCAGCTGGTTTACCACCCTGCGCCGGGTGCTGTTGCCGGCGATTTTCCCAGGCGTTTTGGCCGGCGGCTTGCTGGCGTTCACCCTGTCGGTGGACGAATTCATCATCGCCTTTTTCAACTCCGGTTCAGGCCAAGCCTCGACCACCTTGCCGATGCAGATCTACGCCATGATCCGCTTCGGCGTCACCCCGGAAATCAATGCCCTGGCGACGCTGGTGATGCTGGTCAGCATCACCGCGCTGCTGGCGTCGCAGCGTTTGAACAAGGCACCGACCGCCCATGAATGACCGCGCCAAGATTGAAGTGAAAAACGTGCTGGTGCTGGACCAGGTCAGCAAGAGTTACGGCGATAACCTGACCGCCGTCGACCAGGTGTCGCTGAGCATCCGCGAGAACGAATTCTTTGCCCTGCTCGGCCCTTCGGGCTGCGGCAAAACCACCTTGCTGCGCATGCTTGCCGGCTTTGAAACGCCGAGCAGCGGCTGCATCTACCTGGACGGCAACGATATCTCGCCGCTACCGGCCAACAAGCGCCCGCTCAACCTGATGTTCCAGAGCTACGCGCTGTTTCCCAATATGACCGTGCGTAAAAACATCGCCTACGGCCTGGAAATGGAAAAGCTGCCGGCCGCCGAAATCCGCCAACGAGTGGACGAAGTCCTGGCCACCGCACAACTGGGCGAACTGGCCGAGCGCAAGCCCGACCAGCTTTCTGGTGGCCAACGCCAACGGGTCGCCCTGGCCCGCGCCCTGGTCAAACGCCCCCGGGTGTTGCTGCTGGATGAACCTCTCGGCGCGCTGGATAAAAAGCTGCGGGAAAAAATGCAGCTGGAGCTCAAGCGCCTGCAACACGAAAGCGGCATCACCTTCATCATCGTCACCCACGACCAGGAAGAAGCCCTGGTGATGTCCGACCGCATGGCCGTGCTCAATGGCGGCAAGGTATGCCAATGCGGCTCGCCGGCCGAGTTGTACGAAAACCCCAATAGCCGCTTTGTCGCCAACTTTATTGGCGTGAGCAATATCCTCGAAGGCGTGCGCGACAGCGACCACAGCATCACCGTGCGCAGCCGCGTGCTCAAGGTGGAATCCGCCGTGGGCGAGCTGCGCGGCGAAGCGGTGGCGCTGGTGATTCGCCCCGAACGCCTGCAGGTGCTCAGCAGCACTACGCCATTGGCCGACGAACAGGCCTGCGTCAATCAGGTGGAAGGCCAGATCGTCGAGGTCGCCTACCACGGCCTGGACACCAACCTGCACGTGCAAACCGCGCTCAGTGAAAAACCGCTGATCGTGCGCGTGCCCTCCTCGCAATTCGAATACGCCCAGTTTGAGCAGGGCGCCAGCATTCGCCTCGGCTGGCAGACACGGCATGCCCGTGTGCTGACCCGCTAAGCCAAACCACTGATCAAGGAGCACGCTTTATGAAACAAAAAGTCATCGCGTTTTTCCCAGAAGCGGCTTACGGGCCGGCCCTGAATTCAGTGGGTATCGCCCAGGCCTGCGAAGCACTCGGCCACAAGGCGGTGTTTCTCACCGACCCCGGCATGAGCGGCGTGTATTCGGGCTACGGCTTTGAAGAGCATATGGTGAATATGTCGGCGCCCATGCCGCCGGAAGAAATGGCCAAGTACTGGGTCGACTTTATCAACGGCCATATCCCCAACTTCCGCAAAAGCCCGCTGGAGCAAATCCCCAACTATGTGAAGGAATGCTGGGCGGCTATCGTTGAAACCGCCAAGTGGGCCGAGAAGGATCTGCCCAGCGTGCTGGCCAAGGTGCAGCCCGACCTGATCTGCGTCGATAACGTGATTCTGTTCCCGGCCATCAAGCAATACGGCAAGCCGTGGGTGCGGATTATTTCCTGCTCGGAAAACGAGATTGAAGACGAGGATATTCCGCCGCACCTGTCCGGCATGAGCGTGCACGACAAAGCCGGCCATGCGGAATTCCGCAAGCGCTTCGATGAAGAAGTAGGCCCCATCCACGCCGACTTCAACGAATTCCTCAAGGCCCATGGCGAGCAGCCCTACCCGCTGGGCACCTTCTTCGAAGCCTCGCCGTTTATGAACCTGCTGCTCTACCCCGACCCGGTGAAATTCGAGCGCCGCCACCCCCTGCCACCGGAGCAGTTCCACTACCTGCAAGGCTGCGTGCGCGCCGACAAGCCGTACGACATTCCCGAATTCAAAGCCAATAACGACAAGCCGTTGCTGTACGTCAGCTTTGGCAGCCTGGGCTCCGGCGATGTCGACCTGCTCAAGCGCCTGATCACCGCCATCGGCAAGCTGCCGTACCGCGCACTGTTCAATGTTGGCGAGCACATGGACGAATACAGCGACCTGCCGGACAACGTGCTGATTTCCAACTGGTACCCGCAGCCATCGGTGATCGAAAAGGTCGACGCGGTGATCCACCACGGCGGCAATAACAGCTTCACCGAGTGCCTGTTCTTCGGTAAGCCGGCCATCGTGATGTCGTATGTGTGGGACGGTCATGACAACGC
>JBCECW010000239.1:3299-5172 GCA_039207785.1 Pseudomonas sp.
CCTATATGCAATCACGCAAAGGCCCGCAAGACGCGGCCAAAATCCTCGATGGACTGCTGAACAATGACTAACCCAAGCACCAGCAGCGCCCCGGCGCTGTACGACGTCAGCACCCGCACCGACCTGGTGGACTGGGGCGTGCAAAGCGATGCCGTCGAAGGCGTCTCCCACTCCAGCGGCCGCCTGCTGTTCAAAGGCCCCAATAACAGCCCGGAAACCGGCTTGTGGGTATGCACGCCGGGGCGCTGGCGGCTGTCGATCCCGCGCGACGAGCTGTGCCATTTCGTCAGCGGCCGCGCCACCTACCGCGAAGACAACGGCGAGGTGATCGAAGTGCACCCCAACACCCTGGTGCTATTCCCCGCCGGCTGGACCGGCGAGTGCCATGTGCAGGACACCATCCGCAATCTCTACATGCTGGCGTAACGATCGGCGATGAATCGCTTGGTGCGCGGAGCGCACCCTACGGGGACGTGCCATGCGCAAACATTTTTATAAGGATCAGAAAATATGACCACTCCACACCTCTACAACCCGCTGCAAATCACCGACCTCAAAGACTGGGGCACCATCCCGACCATGCTCGAAGGCGAGTCGAAAGTCTCCGGCGTGGTGCTGCATAAAGGCCCCGAAGGCCAGTCCGAATGCGGCATCTGGGTGTGCACGCCGGGCAAGTGGTTCTGCCATGTCACCAGCGACGAGTTCTGCCACTTCCTCGAAGGCAGCAGCACCTATGTGCATGAAAGCGGCGAAGTGATCGAGATCAAACCGGACACCGCCGCGTTCTTCCCCAAAGACTGGAAAGGCACCTGCACCGTCCACGAAACCATCAAAAAGGTTTACATGATCCGGTGACCGCCATGGCCGAACAGTACGCCCGCTCCGAGCAGCGCCGCGCCTTTCTGGCCGGCGCCGGCTTTGCCGATTGCCGCCTCGATGCCTTGCCCATGGATGCCTCGCGGCGCTGCTATTTCCGTCTGCCGCAGGCGGGCTTGCTGTTGATGGACTCGCCCCCGGCGTACGAGCCTATCGCGCCGTTTTTAACCCTGGCCGTGCACCTGCGCGAGCTGGGCTTGTCGGCGCCCCATGTGCTGGCCAGTGATCCGGTGGCCGGCTTGGCCCTGATCGAAGATTTTGGCCAGGCCACCTATACCCGCCTGCTCGCCATGGGCTGCGCCGAACAACCGTTATACGAGTTGGCCGTCGATGCTCTGGTGCATCTGCACCAAGCACCGCGCGTCCTGGCCGTGGACGTGCCGGCCTACGACCTCACCGCCCTGCTGGCCGAGGCGGTGTTGTTTATCGACTGGTATGCCCCGCTGCTGGTGGATAAGGCCCGCGCCGAGGCCCTGCGCCAACCCTTTTTGCACCTGTGCGGCCTGCTCGCCGCCGACGCTGGCAGCCGCCGCGAGGCGCTGGTACTGCGCGACTTCCATGTGGATAACCTGATGCGCCTGGACGGCCAGTGCGGCGTCAAAGCCTGCGGCTTGCTGGACTTCCAGGACGCCCTGATCGGCTCCTGCGCCTACGACTTGATGTCGCTGCTCGAAGACGCCCGCCGCGATGTACCTGAGGCGTTGCGCGACCACTTGTTGACCCGTTACCTGGCCCAGCGCCCGGAGGTCAACGCCGAGCACTTTAGCGCCGACTACCCGGTACTCGCCGCCCTGCGCCACGCCAAGGTGGCCGGCATTTTTGTGCGCCTGGCCCAGCGCGATGGCAAGCAGCACTACCTGGCCCATTTGCCCCGGGTCATCGGCCTGCTCGAACCCAAGGGCTACAGCGGCTTCGGCCAGGACCAGGACAATGTCGTGCTGATGCCGCTGGCGACCTTCCAGCGGCGCATCGCGGGAAACCGTGACGTCGACAACAT
>JBCECW010000239.1:5182-6427 GCA_039207785.1 Pseudomonas sp.
TCGACCGCGCCTTGCATACCCCGGCGCTGCAGCCGCTGCGCGCCTTTCTCGACCAGCACCTGCCCGGCTGGGCACAGCCGCTGCCCGCCCACTGATCTGTTTTCGCTCGGAGTCTCCATGAAGCAGTTTATTAACCCCGACTTCATTCCCCCGCTCAGCCAACGCCTGCGCGCCATCATCAACCCGGCCACGCTGGAGCAGGTCGATACCATTGCCCTGGGTGACGAAGCCGATGTACAGCGCGCCGTCGAAGCCGCCAATGCCGCGCAAAAACAGTGGCGCCAGGTCGATGCGAAAAGCCGCGCGGCCCTGCTGCACCAACTGGCCAACGCACTGGACGGGGTCAACCCGATCAACCGCGAAGCCGGGCGCTTGATGACCCTGGAAATGGGCAAACCCTTTCCCGAAGCCATGGGTGAACTGGCCAACTGTGCGCCGATTTTCCGCTACTACGCCGAGATGGCCCGCGACGACGCCGGCAAGGTGGCCGGCACCACGCAGCTGGGCTCGTTCCAGCATGTGCGCTACGACGCCATGGGTGTGAGCGTGCATATCATGCCGTTCAACTTCCCGATCCTGCTGATGTGCTGGACCGTGGCCGCGTCCCTGGCCGCCGGTAACGCCTGCATTATCAAACCCGCCGAAACCACCACCCTGTGCACCCTGAAATTTATGGAGCACTTCCGCCTGCTGCCGCCCGGTTTGGTGAGCTGCGTACCGGGCGATGCCAAGACCGCCCAGTTGCTGATCCAGTCCGAAGGCACCCATGCAGTGGCCTTTACCGGCAGCGTGGCGGCTGGCAAAGCGGTGGCAATGGCCTGCGCCGAGCGGATGAAACCCTGCGTGATCGAAGCCGGTGGCAGCGATGCGCTGATCGTTTCCAAACATGCGCCGCTGGACGTCGCCGTGGCCGGTTCAGTAACCGCCGCGTTCCACCTGACCGGGCAAATCTGCACCTCGGCCGAACGCTTTTTTGTGGTGGACGAAATTCACGATGCCTTTGTCGAACGCTTTGCCGCCATGACGCAAAAGCTGCGTATAGGCCACGGCCTGGAACACAGCGAAATCGGCCCGCTGGTGAGCGAAGCGGCGCGGGACAAGGTGATACGCCTGGTGGACGATGCCGTGGCCAAAGGCGCGACGGTGGTATGTGGCGGGCGTATTCCACCGAGCCAGCCGGTGGGCTGGTACTACGAGCCGACCATCCTCGAGGGCGTGGACACCTCGATGACGGTCTGCCGCACC
>JBCECW010000240.1:0-6420 GCA_039207785.1 Pseudomonas sp.
CCCCTGCAAAGCACCTTTTCCAGGGTTCGCCAGCAAGCTGGCTCCTACAGAAATAGGCGATAAAAAAGCCCGCACTAGGCGGGCTTTTAGTCAGCACAGCCACTTAGCCGGCAAACTGCTCGGCACTCAGCTTCATCAGGTTTTCACTACCGGCTTCCACACCGGCACGGTGCACCAAGGTGCGCGGCAGCAGGCGTTTGAAGTAGAAGTCGGCGGTGGCCAGCTTGGCCTCGTAGAACGCGGCGTCACTGCTGCCGGCTTCGAGTTTTTGCTGGGCGACCACGGCCATGCGCAGCCAGAAGTACGCCAGCACGACATAACCGGAGAACATCAGGTAGTCGGTGGCTGCCGCGCCCACTTCGTCAGGGTTTTTCATCGCGGCCATGCCGACCTTGGTGGTCAGCTCGCCCCACTCTTTATTCAAGGTCGCCAGTTGAGCGAACTGCGCTTGCAGTTGCGGATGCGCGGCGTTGGCTTCGCAGAACTTATGCACCAGCTTGGTAAAGCCGCGCAGCAGCTTGCCCTGGCTGCCCAGCACCTTGCGGCCCAGCAGGTCGAGGGCCTGGATGCCGTTGGTGCCTTCGTACAGCAGGGCGATACGGCAGTCGCGCACCAGTTGCTCCATGCCCCACTCGCGAATAAAACCGTGGCCGCCAAACACCTGCATACCGTGGTTGGTCACCTCCAGGCCGGTCTCGGTCATAAAGGCTTTGCAGATCGGGGTCAGGAAGGCCAGCAGGTCTTCGGCTTCCTGGCGCTGCTCGGCGGTGTCGGCGTGCAGTTGGTCGAGCAACTGGGCGCAGAAGTAGGACAGCGCACGGTTGCCTTCGTTAAAGGCCTTCATGGTCAGCAGCATGCGGCGTACATCGGGGTGCACGATAATCGGGTCGGCCGCTTTTTCCGGGGCCTTGGCGCCGGTGAGCGAGCGCATCTGCAGACGCTCGGTGGCGTATTTCAGCGCGCCCTGGTAGCTGGTTTCGCCCAGGCAAAGGCCCTGCATACCGGTGCCCAGGCGGGCATGGTTCATCATGGTGAACATGCAGTTCAGGCCTTTGTTCAGCTCACCGATCAAAAAGCCCTTGGCGTTATCGAAGTTGATCACGCAGGTGGCCGAGCCCTTGATACCCATCTTGTGTTCGATGGAGCCGCACGATACCGCGTTGCGCTCGCCGGCCTCGCCATCGGCACCCGGCAGGAACTTGGGCACGATAAACAGCGAGATGCCTTTGGTGCCCGCCGGCGCGTCCGGCAGCTTGGCCAGCACCAGGTGGACGATGTTGTTGCTCATATCGTGCTCACCGGAAGAGATAAAAATCTTGCTGCCGGTAACTGCGTAGCTGCCGTCGGCCTGGGGCACGGCGCGGGTCTTGATCAGGCCCAGGTCGGTGCCGCAGTGGGCTTCGGTCAGGCACATGGTGCCGGTCCAGCTGGCGGCGGTCATGCGCGTCAGGTAGGCCTGCTTCTGCTCTTCGGTGCCGTGGGCATGAATGGCCGCCATGGCGCCCTGGGTCAGGCCCGGGTACATGCCCCAGGCGTAGTTGCTGGAGCCGATCATTTCGCTGAACAGCAGGCCCAGCGAGTGCGGCAGGCCCTGGCCGCCGTAGGTGGGGTCGACCGACAGGCTCATCCAGCCGCCATCGGCAAATTGCTGGAAGGCTTCCTTGAAGCCTTTGGGGGTAGTGACCACGCCGTTATCGAATTGGCATTCTTCTTCGTCGCCGGAGCGGTTCAGCGGCGCAATCACCTGCTCGCAGAACTTCGAGCCCTCTTCGAGGATGGCATTGACCATGTCCGGCGAGGCATCGACTGCGCCCATGGCGGCATAACCGGCGTGGAAGTCGAACACGTCGTCGACCAGAAAGCGCATATCGCGCAGGGGGGCCTTGTATTCGGGCATGGACATTCTCCTTGGCAGGGACGCGGTAAGCGTCTTCGAGGCGGACAACCTACTGCCGCCTCCCTGCCCTGGACAATCACGTTGCGCCCGCTGAATGCGCGCCTATAAGCGGGCCGCGCTTACGCTGTAGGCGCCTTGGCCGCCGCGACTCGTACCGCGCCACGGCGGTTTTGCCCGTGCTGGATGACGCAATTACGCCCGGCGGCCTTGGCCGCGTAGAGCGCGCGGTCAGCGGCCTTGATCACCTCTTCGGGGGTGCGCTGGTCGCTTTCCTTCTCCGCCACGCCGATGCTGACCGTCACCGTCACGCTGGTGGCTGCCGCCGCGCCACGACGCTGCTTGCCCTTATTGTCATTCTGCGGGCGAGTGCCTTTGTCGCGCAGTTGGATCACATAGCTTTCCACCGCCTGACGCACGGCCTCCAGGTGCGGCTTGCACTCGTCCAGAGTCTTGCCAGAGAACACCAGGGTGAATTCCTCGCCGCCGTATCGGTAGGCCTTGCCGCCGCCACCAATCTTGCGCAATTGGCTGGCCACTACCCGCAGCACCTGGTCACCAACATCGTGGCCGTGGGTGTCGTTGAATTTCTTGAAGTGGTCGACGTCCGCCATGGCGATCACATAATTGCGCCCCAGGCGCGGCAGCCGCTCATTAAGGGCGCGGCGGCCCGGCAGGCCGGTGAGCTCGTCGCGAAAGGCCATCTGGTAAGCCTCGTGCGCAACGGCCACCGCCAGAATCAGCATCACCTGGCTGCTCATCACATTCAGGCCATGGGGCAGCAGGAAAGTCTTGGGCAGCATCCAGCACAGGCCGACCAGGCCCACTATCTGCGCCGCATGCAGCGGCCGCGGCTTGTAGATGTACTGGGCGATCAGGCCGATAAAGGCCAGCAGAAACACCGGGTAGGCCAGCTGCACCATGCTCATCCATTCGCCGTGCAGCGACGGCCAACGGATTTGCGCCAGCCATTCGAGCATGCCTTCGGGGTAGCGCTGCGCCAGGCCTATCGCCACCGCGCCGACCGCCAGCAATACCGCCGAGCGGGCCACCAGGTCGCGAACCAGATGGGTGCGCTCCTGCCACGCCGCATAAATGCCGTAGAACAGCGGTAACAGCAGGCTGCACAGGTGAAACACCAGGGCCGCATCAGCACGGGCCTTGCCGGTAGCGCGGAAGAAGTCGACCTGGGTATCGAGCACAAAGTAGGCGCAATACACCACCACCAGCAGAAACAGCTCGCGCTGGCGCGAATAGATCAGGCAGAAGGCGCCGCCGAGGCTGAGCAGCAGGGTCGGCAGCACATTGAACAGCGAGGTAAAGAATTCGTTGAGCAGCTGCAAACTGGCAGCCGCGATCCCCGCCACCAGCAACAGCAGCGAGGGAAGAAAATGACTAAAACGAAGGGCTTGCAGGCGATGCACAGGCTGGGTTCCACCGGCCGCCCGAAAAAGGCAGCGAACGGCTGGCATTTTGCCTTTTTCCTACGCGTTCGGCACCCGTTCGCATCGCAATTTCACACAGATAGCGGGCATAAAAAAACCGCCCACCCTTACGGGCGAGCGGTTCTTTTCAACCGGTGGAGCGGCTACGACTTAGTAGCCCAGGGAGAAGTCTTCTTCTGCCAGTTCCATCAGATTGTTGGCGCCCGACAGCATGGCGTCTACGTGCGCACGGGTGCGCGGCAGAATACGCTGGAAGTAGAAACGCGCGGTTTGCAGCTTGGCCTTGTAGAAGGCTTCTTCGTTGGTGCCAGCAGCCAGTTTCTCGGCAGCCAGGCGAGCCATGTCGGCCCAGAAGTACGCCAGGCAGGTGTAGCCGGAGTACATCAGGTAGTCGACCGAAGCGGCGCCCACTTCTTCGCGGTCTTTCATCGCGGCCATACCAATTTTCATGGTCAGCTCGCCCCACTCTTTGTTCAGCTTGGCCAGCGGGCCGGTGAACTCGGCAACAGCCGCGTTACCTTCGTTGGCCTGGATGAACTTGTGCACGATCTTGGTGAAGCCTTTGAGGGCTTCGCCTTGGGTTTGCAGGACTTTACGACCCAGCAGGTCGAGAGCCTGGATACCGGTGGTGCCTTCGTACAGCATGGAAATGCGGCTGTCGCGAACGTTCTGCTCCATGCCCCACTCGGCGATAAAGCCGTGGCCGCCGTAGATCTGTACGCCGTGGTTGGCGGCTTCGAAGCCGACTTCGGTCATAAAGGCTTTGGCGATCGGGGTCAGGAAAGCCAGCAGCGAGTCGGCCTTTTTCTTGGCTTCTTCGTCTTGGCTGTACTTGACGATGTCCACTTGCTGAGCGGTGAAGTAGACCATTGCGCGGTTGCCTTCGGCGAACGCTTTCATGGTCAGCAACATGCGACGTACGTCTGGGTGCACGATGATCGGGTCAGCGGCTTTGTCCGGCGCTTTCGGGCCAGTCAGCGAGCGCATCTGCAGACGCTCACGAGCGTACTTCAGGCCACCCTGGAAGCCGACTTCAGCGTGGGCCAGACCTTGCAGTGCGGTACCCAGGCGAGCGGTGTTCATAAAGGTGAACATGCAGTTCAGGCCTTTGTTCGCTGGGCCGATCAGGTAGCCGATGGCGCCGTCGAAGTTCATCACGCAGGTAGCGTTACCGTGGATGCCCATCTTGTGCTCGATCGAGCCACAGGAAACGGCGTTGCGCGAACCCACGCTGCCGTCGGCATTGACGTTGAATTTCGGCACGATAAACAGCGAAATGCCTTTGGTGCCCTGAGGGGCGTCCGGCAGGCGAGCCAGAACGATGTGGACGATGTTATCGGCCATGTCGTGTTCGCCAGCGGAGATAAAGATCTTGGTGCCGGAAACCTTGTACGAGCCGTCCGCTTGCGGTTCAGCCTTGGTACGCAGCATGCCCAGGTCGGTGCCGCACTGCGGCTCGGTCAGGCACATGGTGCCGGTCCACTCGCCCGAAACCAGTTTGGTCAGGTAGGTGTGCTGTTGTTCCGGGGTGCCGTGCTCGGAGATGGTGTTCATCGCACCGTGCGACAGGCCTGGGTACATGCCCCACGACCAGTTCGAGCTGCCGACCATTTCGCTGAGCACCAGGCCCAGGGATTCCGGCAGGCCTTGGCCGCCGTGGTCAACGTCGTGCGACAGGCTTGGCCAGCCGCCTTCTACGTATTGTTTGTAGGCTTCTTTAAAGCCAGTCGGGGTCTTAACGCCGGACTCGCTCCAGGTGCAGCCTTCCAGGTCGCCAACGCGGTTCAGCGGCGACAGCACTTGCTCACAAAACTTGGCGCCTTCCTCAAGAATGGCGTCAACCATGTCCGGGGTAGCATCTGCGCAAGCCGGCAGGCTCTGATAGTGCGCTTCGTAGCCGAGCAACTCGTCACGTACGAAACGAATATCACGCAAGGGGGCCTTGTAATCAGGCATAGCGGTAACCTCTACGATGTGGAGACCGGCTTGGCGGTCTTGTGCGAGATCTTTCTTGATTGCCCGGCGGCCAGGATTCAGCCCAGCAATCAAACAGGCGTTTGAAACATACGTTTACGCCCACACCTTGTCAAGCATCCCCCTACAGACCTTTAGGCATAGGTCTCTATCTGCGGCGTGCTATCCAGAGGCGCAGCGATACTCTGGTACACCTGAAGTGAAGCTGATGAATCGCTGGTTGGGGCACTGTCGGCGTCGGGATTCTGCTCTTTCTCGGCCGCGCGCTTTTCTTCGGCGGCTGCCGTGCGCTCGGCCCGGCGTTCCTGGGCCAGTTCGGCACGCGCGGCCGAGGCCAGGCCCTGGGCCTGGGCGGCGACCCGCAGGTCTTGCGCGGAGGGGTCGACGGGCGCCAGGGCGGCGCGCATCACCACTTCCATCTTGCTGATGGTGGCCGCAGGATCATTGGCCACGGCGCTGACATCAATCCCCACCTCGCCACCAATGGCATACGACTTGCCGTCCGGGCCGCGCTGCATGGTGTAGCTGGGCGAGCCGGCGTAGGCGCCGCCTACCGAGGCGTGCGCCGCTTCGTGGGAGCGCACATCGGCGTCGCGGCTGGCGAGTTCGGAGATTTTCTGCCGGTCGAGCTGGACTTGGCGGGGGTCCGTTTCGTCCGTGTTTTGCGCGGGGTCTTGAGGCGTATCGCCGGCAGATGGCTCTTTTTCCTGCGCGGCCAGGCGCGTGCCATCGGCTGACAAGGTCACCGTGGCATCGGGTGACGCCTCAACGGCGGTAATCGGGGGGATGGCTTCGGTAGCGGCAGGCGCGCGCAGATTCGCGGGGAGCGAGGCCTGCGTGGCGGGGAGATAGGTCGCCGTACTGCCGATTTGCATGGGCACCTCTGTGCGCCCGGGGTGAAACTGGCCCGCTTGGACGGGCGCCGCGTCAGGCGCGGATATCGATCAACGTACCCAGCACTTCATCGCTGGTTTCGATGACTTTGGCGCCGGCCTGGGCTTCGGTTTTGCCGACGCTCAGTTGCACCAGGTTGTCCGCCGTGTCGGCTGCGTCGGAATTACGCGTGACCGAATTGCTTGCGATATCGGATGCAGCCTGGTCAATCCG
>JBCECW010000241.1:0-6412 GCA_039207785.1 Pseudomonas sp.
GTTCGATACCACGCGCATTACCCTGCGCGAAGCCCTGGGCCAGTTGGAGGCCCAGGGCCTGATTTACCGCGAGGAACGGCGTGGCTGGTTTGTCTCGCTGCCGCGTCTGGCCTACAACCCGCTGGTGCGCAGCCACTTCGATGCCATGGTGGGCGAGCAGGGGCGCACGCCGTCGACCGAAGTGATTGCCGCGCGCCTGATGCCGGCGCCGGCGGCGATCTGCGCGTTGCTGGAGCTGCCGGCGCTGTCCAGCGTGATCCAGATTCGCCGGGCGCGGCGTGTGGATGGGCGGCTGGTGCTGTATGTGGAGCACTACCTCAATCCGGCGTATTTCCCCGGCATCCTGGACTTTGACCTGACCCTGTCGTTGACCGAGCTGTATGCCCGGCAGTACGACATTTATTACGGCCGTGTGCGCTTCGATATGGTGCCGACCGCGTTGCATCTGGAAGCAGCGGCGGCGTTGAAGGTGTCCGTGGGCAGCCCGGCGCTACGCATTACCCGGGTAAACCGCGACCAGCATGGGCGCTTGATCGACTGCGATATCGAGTGCTGGCGGCATGATGCGATTCACGTGAGTGTGGAAGTGCCGGAATAAATCACCGTCATCCCCGCGCAGGCGGGGACCCAGAATTCCGGATAGGGTGAGGTTTTGCGCAAGACACAAGATTCTGGATTCCCGCGTTCGCGGGAATGACGGGGTAAATCGTCGGTCAGCTGCGCCCCGGCTGCCATTGTTGATAAGCCGCAATGCCCTCGGTGTTCAGCCAGGCCTTGTCGTGCTCGGTCCAGATATGTTGCTGCGGCCGTTTGCCGGGGTCTTCGTCCAATGTTGCAACGCGCACGATCACGTGCGGTTGGGCAGGGCGATCAGCAATCAGGTGGCTGCCGCAGCGCGGGCAGAAGCAGCGGAATTTGCCGGGCGAGGACTCGAAGCGGGCCAGGATGTCTTCGCCACTCAGCCAACGAAAATGCTCACGCATTACCCCGGCCGTAGTCGCAAACGCCGCCGCATGCGCCTTGCGGCAAGTGTCGCAATGGCAATGGCTGATGGGCATGTCGAGGCTGTCGATTTCGTAGGTGATGGCCTTGCACAAGCAGCTTCCCAACATGCCCATTCTCCTTAAAACAACTCAGTGCCGTAGAACGCGGTCAGCACCTTCACCAGGTGCTCCAGGTCATGGCTGCCGGCCAGCTCGCGAATGGAGTGCATGGCAAAGGTCGGCAGGCCGATATCCACGGTGCGCACCCCCAGCTGGCTGGAGATGATCGGGCCGATGGTCGAGCCGCAGCCCATATCGCTGCGCACCACAAAGCTTTGCACCGGCACTTCTTCGGCCAGGCACAGGTGGCGGAAGAAGCCGGCGGTTTCGCTGCTGGTGGCGTAGCGCTGGTTGCTGTTGACCTTGATCACCGGGCCGGCATTGAGTTTCGGGCCGTGGTTACCGTCGTGCTTGTCGGCGTAGTTGGGGTGCACGCCATGGGCGTTGTCGGCCGACACCAGCAAGGACTTCTGAATCACCCGCACAAAGTCTTCGTCTTGCGGCAGCACACGGCGCAATACCTGTTCCAGCATCGGGCCGTCGGCGCCGCAGCAGGAGCTGGAGCCCACTTCTTCATGGTCGGTGCAGATCAGGAAGCAGCTTTCTTCGTCGGCGCTGTGCAGCAAGGCTTGCAGGCCGGCAAAGCAGGACAGCAGGTTGTCCAGGCGTGCGCCGGCGATAAAGTCGGCGTTCAGGCCGATCACGGCGGCGTCCTGGGTGTCGTAGAAACTCAGCTCGTAATCCAGCACGGCATCGGCGTTCAAGCCGTGCTCGCGGCCGAGCTGGTCGGCGAGCAGGGCGCGGAAGTCATAGCGTTCGTCGCCAGCCACCTGGGCCAGAATCGGCGGCAGTTCGTTCTGCGCGTTGATGGCCCAGCCCTGGTTGGCTTCGCGGTTCAGGTGAATGGCCAGGTTGGGAATAATCGCGATCGGCACCAGAAAGTCGATCAGCTGGCTTTCCACTTTGCCGTCGCGGCGGAAGGTGACGCGGCCGGCCAGCGACAGGTCGCGGTCGAACCAGGGGGCCAGCAAGGCACCGCCATACACTTCCACACCCAGTTGCAGAAAACCTTGGCGCTGCAGCTCGGGCTGCGGTTTTACCCGCAGGCACGGGCTGTCGGTATGAGCACCCACCAGGCGCAAACCGCCTTCCAGCGGTGAGCGGGTGCCGAGCTTGAAGGCGATGATCGAGGAGTCGTTACGGGTGACGTAGTAGCGGCCACCGGCTTCGGTGTGCCAGGTGTCGCGTTCGTTCAGGTGCACATAACCGGCGGTTTCCAGGCGCATGGCCAGGCTGGCGGTGGCATGGAACGGGGTGGGCGAGGCCTTGAGAAAATCAATCAGGCCTTGGTTCAATTCTTCGCGCATAGGGCACTCCAGGCGGCAATGCGCGGAGTTTACCGTATACCGCGCCGGGCATCAGCCGATCACAAGTTTGCCGCTGAGAAACACATCACGACGTTCCTTGCGGCCGACCTTTTCATGCTTGACCAGTTGGTACACGGCATCGAAGCGGGCACGGTCGAACGGCCCCTGGGTGGCGATAAAGGCCTCCACCAGTTCGTCGTAGTGGCGCTCGATGATGAACTTGTGGATTTCACGGTAATAAAAGAAGCCCATCTGGAACCCCAGCACTTCGCTGAAATACTCCGAGCGATAGGCGAAGGCGTTTTCCAGGTCGATGGCCCGGGCACAGTGGCCGTCAGGGCTGATCATTATGTTGGCGGCCCACAGGTCCATGTGGATGATGTTTTCGGCGTTCAGGCTGGCCAGCAGTTTGAACGCGGTGGCAATGAACTGGCGGACATCTTCGGGGTGCTGCTTGAGCCACAGGTGGCCGTCGATACGGTCATTCAGCAGGCCGGTGAGCAGGAATACTTCGCGGGTCAGGCCCAGGCGCGATTTGGTATGGCCGAAACCCACCAGCGGGGCCACGCCGAGACCCCGGCGATTGGCCTCGGCGGTATTGAGCAATTCTTCGATCGGCCAGTCATAGCGCCCGTCGCTGTGGGTTCTGCGGCAGGTCACACGCAGCTTGGCTTTCAGCGTGTTAAGCGGCTGGATCTTGGCGAACAAGGCATTGCTGCCGGCCATAAAAGGGCGGCTGTAGCGCTTGTGGTTGGCTTTCTTGCGGCTGTGGACCAACTGCTGCAAGGCCTGCAGCGCGCCGGCGTCTGGCGCTTCGCGCAGAAACAGGGTGGTGTTGTTGATATGCAGCGGGTACGGGTAATCGAGATGAAGCTGACGAGAAAACATAGCGCCAGCCTCCGTGCTGGGTAGTGTTATTAGGAGTGCGCCATTATGGGGCCATTACTTGTGTCTACTGCAATGTTTTGTAACGCGGTAGACACAATTACCGGCCGGACGGTTCAAGCTACTTTCGCTCAGAACGGTGCCGGGCACTCAAAACGCAGGCGCTCACCGGTTTTCGGCTGGGTAAAGGCCAGCATGGCGGCATGCAGGCACAGGCGCGGATAGGCCGCCAGCGCCTGCTCGTGGGCATACAGACCGTCGCCCAGCAACGGATGGCCAATCGACAACATATGCACGCGCAACTGGTGCGAACGGCCGGTGATAGGCGTCAGTTCCACCCGTGCCCAGTCGCCGCAGCGTTCCAGCACGCGCCAGAAGGTCAGGGCGTTGCGCCCGTGTTCATGGTCGACCACATGGCGCGGTTTGGTCGGCGGGTCGTAGCGCAGCGGCAGGTCGATGCTGCCGCTGTCCAGCGCCGGCTGGCCCCAGCACAAGGCGATATAGGCTTTCTCGGTTTCGCGGTCATGGAACTGGCGCGACAGTTCGCGGTGGCTGTCGGCGTCACGGGCCAGCAGGATCAGGCCTGAGGTTTCCCAGTCCAGGCGGTGAACGATGCGCGCTTCGGGGTAACCGTTTTCCTGCAGGCGGGTGATCAGGCAATCCTTGTTGTCATCGGCGCGACCGGGCACCGAGAGCAGCAGGGTGGGCTTGTTGACCAGCAGGACCTGTTCGTCCTGGTAGACGATTTCAACGTTCGACAGCGGCATGCTCAGCCCTTGAAAACAGAAAGCACAAAAACGACAAAGGCGGCCGAAGCCGCCGTCGCCTGAACCCGTTCGATCAACGATCCGGCAGGGTGATATTCAGTTCGAGAATCGAGCAGCTGCCTTGGTTTTCCAGGGCGACCTGCACTTGGTCCGATTCGATATTGACGTACTTGCGGATCACCTCGACCAGCTCCTGCTGCAGGGCCGGCAAGTAGTCCGGTTTGCTGCGCTGGCCGCGCTCGTGGGCAACGATAATCTGCAGACGCTCTTTCGCAATCGACGCGGTGGTTTCTTTTTTACGCTCGCGAAAGAAGTCGAAAATATTCATTCACGACCTCCAAACAGGCGTTGCATAAAGCCCTGCTTTTTCACATCGAGGAAACGGTGCGCGACTTCCTTGCCCAGCAGGCGGTCGACGGCATCGCTGTAGGCTTGGCCCGCATCGCTCTGGTCATCGAGGATCACCGGTACTCCCTGGTTGGAGGCCTTGAGCACGGCTTGCGACTCAGGAATCACACCGAGCAGGCGGATGGCGAGGATTTCTTCCACGTCTTCGACGCCGAGCATTTCGCCTTTCTGTACGCGCTCCGGGTTGTAGCGGGTCAGCAGCAGGTGTTCTTTGATCGGGTCTTCGTTCAGCTCGGCGCGGCGCGACTTGCTGGCCAAGAGGCCCAGCATGCGGTCCGAGTCACGTACCGAGGAGACTTCCGGGTTGGTTACGACAATGGCTTCGTCGGCGAAGTACATCGCCAGGTGCGCGCCTTTTTCGATACCGGCCGGCGAGTCGCAGACCACGTATTCGAAGGTTTCGCGCAGCTCGTTGATGATTTTTTCTACGCCTTCCTTGGTCAGCGCGTCTTTGTCGCGAGTCTGGCTGGCGGCGAGGACGTAGAGGTTTTCCAGGCGTTTGTCTTTGATCAGGGCCTGGGTCAGGGTCGCTTCGCCGTTGACGACGTTGACGAAGTCGTACACCACGCGACGTTCGCAGCCCATGATCAGGTCGAGGTTACGCAGACCGACGTCGAAGTCGACGATGACAGTCTTGTGCCCACGCAGGGCAAGGCCGGTACCGATGGCGGCGCTGGTGGTGGTTTTGCCGACGCCACCTTTGCCGGAAGTGACTACGAGGATCTTGGCCAAGGTGATTCACCCCAAA
Source organism: Pseudomonas sp. (assembly GCA_039207785.1). Lineage (GTDB taxonomy): Bacteria > Pseudomonadota > Gammaproteobacteria > Pseudomonadales > Pseudomonadaceae > Aquipseudomonas. Next base: position 5,219 of record JBCECW010000241.1, read on the forward strand.
TATGAAGAAATGCGGGAATCTGACGCCAAGTCGTGGCTTCCAGATGCCCTTTTTGTGTCCTGAAAAAGTGGCCGCAGTATCCGTTAAAGCCGGGTGATGTTCAACACGTCACCCGTCAGGCTGACCTGAACCGCGTCGCCCCACAGCGGGTCGCGGCGCAGGTCTTCGGCGACCTTGTATTGCCCGGCGATGGAGAGCATTTCCGCGCCCATTTGCTGGCAGAAAATCCGTGCCTTGGTATCGCCTTTTACGCCGGCCAGCGCGCGGCCACGCATCGGCGCGTAAACATGGATATTGCCGTCGGCGAGAAGTTCCGCACCGGCACTGACCGGCGCCAGCACGATCAAGTCGCCGCCCTGGGCATAGATCTGCATCCCACCGCGTACCGGTGTATTGATCACACGGGTGGGCTTTACCACGGGCTCTGGCGGTTTTTCGGCTTTCTTTTTTGCTGCGATTTCCACCGGCTCCACCAGCTTTTCCCGCGCGCCGGAGGGCGGCAGTACGGGCAGGTCGAGGGCCAGCGCGGCGGCGATATCTTCTTCACGGCTGGCGCGAATGGCCAGGGTGCGCAAGCCATGGCGACGGCACAGGGCCATCAGCTCGGCGAGGTCGAGAATGCCTTCGGCGGCGGGCAGTTTGTCCAGCGCCAGTACCAGGGGAATATTGCTGAAGAAGTTCGGCGCCTGGGCCACCTTTTCGGCCAGTTGTTGCTCCAGGCGCTCGAGGTCATTGTGCGCGAGCTCGAGCACGGTGATGGCGAGCATGCTGCCTTTGAGCTGGAATACGGGGTCTTGGTTGAGCAGATCGGCTTGGCTCATGGGGTGCCTGGTGCGCCTTGCAAAAATGGGCTGACGGCATAAGTGCCGGTGGAGCGCGGTGGCTCTGATTCAAGACCGGACTTATAGCGAGAACGCGGTTGGGCCGCAAGCCGTGAGCAGTGCTGTAGAATGCGCGCCTTTGTATGAATTGCGGAAGCACCGATGGACCGTCCACAGTTTCGTCGTCAATTTCTTCACCCGCGCTACTGGGCGCTCTGGCTGGGTCTGGGCCTGCTCTGGCTGCTGGTGCAACTGCCGTATCCGCTGTTGCTCGGCCTGGGCCGTGGCCTGGGGTGGGCGATGTACCTGGGCGCCCGCTCGCGGCGTGAAATTGCCGCGCGCAACCTGGAACTGTGCTTCCCGCAGATGAACG
>JBCECW010000242.1:0-6403 GCA_039207785.1 Pseudomonas sp.
CTCAGCAACGCCAGCTGGGCAGACAGCAACAAGGCTTCGCCTGGGCTGGCCGGTACCAGTGTCGCCAGGGCCGACGCCGTCACCAGCGAGGTAAGGGCCATCGGGCCGATCGACAGCGTGCTGCTGCCGCCCACCAGCGCATAGGCCAGCGCCGGCACGATACTGGCGTACAGCCCAACCACCGGCGGCAACCCGGCCACCATGGCATAGGCCATGCCCTGTGGCAGCAGCATCAGGGCCACCACCAGGCCGGCGCCCAGGTCGGCGGCGAGCATGTCGCGGCGGTAGCCGCGTAGCCAATCAAGCATCAACGGTTTTTCACCTTCGGCACCCCAGCAAAAATGGGCGGCATTACCCGCGTTCGTAGCAACTGCGGAACGTTAGCAGGCAGTACAGCGCCGCCGCCAGTTGGGGCAGAGCCCTAGTGCCTAATCCGCAGGGCGGCCGGCCTGGCGCTCCGGTTAGCCGCAACCGGCTAAGGGCCGGGCATTACCAATCGAACCAATAACCCAGGGCTGCGATGGTTAACGCTGCGGCGGAGAACCATAGGGCCGGTTGCGAAGTGAGGCGCGCCAGCAGCATCTGGCGGTGTTGTCGACGGATCTCCAGCAACTCTTCGACGGCTTCGCTTTCGATGTCGGCGATAAAACTGCGGCTGCTGTAAATCAGGTGTCGGGCCAGGGTCATCTGTCTGATACGTAAGCAGATAATCGAGAAGAGTGGCTGGCCTTCGGCATCGACGGCGATGTTGCTCACCTCTGAATTGACCCCATGGCTACGCAAGGCAGTGTTCAGGTAGTTGGCGAAGGCTTCGTCCTTGAGTTCCAGCAGGATGTGCATGCTCGGGGTTCCTAGGTGTGAGGCAGAATTTTCAATTCCGGCCAGTTCGCACGCCAATTCTTTGAATTCAACCGATCTTGAAACACCTGCCACTTCTCTCCCTGAAACCTGGCGGTAGGGCGAACAACAAGATTGAACAGATCACTCAAACCAAGGGGCGCTGCAACCTCGATCAGGTCGTGTACACCCATCCTTACTGCCACTGCTGTAGCCGTTTCTGGCCAGTGGGTCATGGCATCAGCGACCGACGAGTAAGGTGGGTCGTCATTGCGAAGATGCATATACGCCTGGTTCTTTATCGACCAATTTACGGTGCTATCCATGCTTCGCAATAAACCTTCGATATGCGCATCCGATGCGCGCGAAGCCTGCGTTTTATCGAACCAGACCACATCAACGTCTGCTGGCAGCGGCGAACTTTTTCGCTGGTGCAAATGGTCCCATACCGCACTGCGCACAAAGCCCGCACCGACCCAGCAATCCGCAAGCTCAAGTGCCCTGACCTGACGAAGAATCCGCAAGCGAATGGGGTCGGCGGCGACGATGGCTTGCAGGTGGGGGAGGTGGTCCATGGTCGATTGGCCGGGTGGTTTTAACCAGGGCGGCAGACTAGCAAGCCGACGGTGATCGTGTCCGCCTATGGCCGTAAGGCGCACGACTATTTTGTCATCGTCAAACGAAACGCCTGTTCCTGCAGGCTTGTTTTGATCAATGCCGCCAACAGTTGTGTGGCCGGTGCGGGGTCGCTGTCACCGCTATGCAGCACATAGCCAATACTGGGCACCGGTGGCAGGCCGGAAATCACGCTGAGGTGGCTCGGCAGCCCGATCCGGGTACGCAGTGTCACGCCCAACCCGGCGGCCACCGCTGCCCACAGCCCACCGACGCTGGGGCTGGTCACGGCAATCCGCCAGGGCAGATGTGCTGCATCCAGCGCCTGGGTGGCGGCGCTGCGCATTACGCACGGGGCGTCAAACAGGATCAACGGCAACGGTGAGTCATCAAGGTCTGAACGCACGGGCTTATCGTGGGCGCCGATCCAGTGCATCTGGGTTTCGCCCAGGCGTATGGCGTGGGGTGACAGGGGCCCCGTGTCCCAGGTCAGAGCCAAGTCCAGCTCGGCACGTTCGATCCGTGCAAGCAGCTCGGCATTGCGGGCGATCCGGACGTCGAGATTGACCTTCGGATAGGTCTGAACGAACCGCCGCAAGATGTCGCTGAGGAAATGCTCGCCAAAGTCCTCCTGAAGCCCAAGGCGGATAGTCCCGGCGGTCTGGGTTTCGTGCAGCGTTTGGAAAATGCTGTCGTTTAGCTCCAACAGGCGGCGGGCATGGCTAAGCAGGGTTTCGCCCGTGGGGGTCAAGGCCAACCTGCGACCGGATTTGGCCAGCACCGGTGCACCGACTTGCTCTTCAAGCTTCTTCAGTTGGGCGCTTACAGCCGAGGTCGACCGCCCGAGCCGCTCCGCTGCTTTGGCAAAACTGTTGTAGTCCACGCCGGTGACGAAGGTGCGCAGTACGTCGAGATCGAAGGTAGGGCGGCGCATTAAATAGTCCAATAAATCAGGATGGTTGGTGCTATTTAATCTGATATTCGGAACGGTTGCGACTTGTTAGTTTTCCTCTGCCATTTGGCTGATCAGAGGGGAAAACGGCATGAGTACATCGACGGTCACGCGACTGGAAAACCCGAGCAACTACCCGCACAAGTTTGCCGAACTCACCGACAACGTGCTGTTTGGTGACATCTGGGTTCGGCCTGAACTGCCGCCCCGCGAACGCAGTCTGGCGACGGTGGCCGCCTTGGTGGCGATGTACCGCCTGGAGCAACTGCCCTTTCATTTACAGCGCGCAGTGGATAACGGTTTGGCTGTTGATGAGCTGGCGGAGGTCATCACCCATCTGGCGTTTTATTCAGGTTGGCCCACAGCCGCCTCGGCGCTGAAGCTGCTGAATGAGCTAAAGGCTCGCCTTGCCAACCCACAGGAGTAAACACCTATGCCGTTTGCACGCATTTCACTGCACCGGGGAAAGTCCGCCGAGTACCTCCAGGCACTGTCCAACGGCCTGCACGACGCTTTGGTAGAAAGCTTCGACGTGCCGAAAAAAGATCGTTTCCAGGCCATTCACCAGCATGACGTTGGCGAGCTGATATTTGATCCCCACTACTTGGGCGGACCGCGCAGCGACGACTTTGTGCTGATAGCCATTACCGCAGGCCGCCCACGAAGTACGGAAACCAAGCAGCAGTTTTACCGGAAGCTGGTCGAGAACCTGGAGCAGGCTACGGGGTTGAACGCCGAGGACGTGATGGTGGTTATCACCACCACGGCCAGTGATGAATGGTCGTTTGGAGGAGGGCGGGGTAACTAGAGGCTGGGACGGGGCGGATCTGTTTTCTTGCTGCTCTAAATCGCGAGTGAGTGGGTAGTTAGCGTGTGGAAAACAAATCTGTGCCCGTATTGGCTAGCAGAGATTCACGAACGGCTGCAATCGGCCAAAAAACTGCCTTTCACCAGTGCAGTTTTCGCCCCATAGCTGAGTGTCACGCAGACGAAGTCTGAACGAGCGTCATTCCTTCTGGGAATGCAATGTATAAAATTAATGAATTTTAATTATAGGTATTTGTGGCGTAGCTTGATTCAAGGACATGGAGAACCGCCTTGAAATCAATGCCACTCAACTCAGCTGAAAAGTTTGATAACACACGGGCCGATGAGTACGCACGACAGAGCCGTATTGCACTGGCGGGTTATGACGCCTGCCAGGATTTGGCGGCGTGCATGCTCGCGGCAAGCCTTGGCACCATGGAGTCGGCAAAAATACTGGTAGTCGGCGCTGGCGGTACGGCGCAGGAGATCATTGCAATGGCCACGCTTGAGCCTGGCTGGCGCTTTACCGCCGTTGATCCATCTGGGCCGATGCTTGAAGCCGCGAAACAGCAGCTCGCCGCACACAACCTGGTTGAAAGAACGGATCTGCATCTTGGGTATGTTGAAGACTTGGCGGCAGAGGAAACCTACGACGCAGCCACGTTGATCGGTGTACTCCATCATCTCGATGGGGAAGATGCCAAAGCACAACTTTTACGATCTATTCAGGCTCGCCTGAAACCGGGGGCTCCGTTGATTGCAGCAGGCAATCAATATGCTTATGCCAGCCAGCCCTTACTCCTCGCTGCTTGGGGACATCGCTGGCGGCAGCACGGAGCCAGTCCGGATGAAGTGAAAGTCAAACTTGGAAAAATTCTTCAAGGCGCTGACCCTCCGCATTCTGAGGCAGCGGTTCAAAAGCTGCTGCATGACGCGGGGTTCGGGGACGTAACCCGCTTTTTCAGCAGCCTGTTCTGGGGTGCTTGGTTGGCATGTAAAACCGTCTAAGCAGCGATATGAAAGGCAGTTATTGGCCGATTACAGCCGTTCACGACGGGCAGCTACCGGCCAATAGCGGCCGTTCACTAGGGGCTTCCAACCTCAATAATTATCTCAACCCCTTCATCTCAAACAACTCGATCAGCCAGTCGACAAATACCCTCACACGCGCGCTCATGTGACGATTGGGCGAGTAGACGATATAGATGGGGTTGGGCTCCAGCGACCAGCCCTGGAGCAGAGGCACCAGCGCTCCGGTCTGCACGTGGGGCTCGACCATAAAACGCAGGCTCTGTAATACACCCAGCCCCGCGACGGCAGCGGCCAACAAAGCATTGGCATCGTTGACGGCGACAAAGTAAGGCGCATCGATATTCAAGCTGTCGCCATCGCGTACGAACTCTACCGGCTGGCGACGATTGGTGCCGGCGAAGAAGTATCGCACCATCAGGTGGCCGCTCAATAGGTCGTGGGGGTGCTGCGGCGTGCCACGCGCCGCCAGGTAGGTCGGCGCTGCACAGGTGACGAACTGCAGGCTGCCTAGGCGCCTGGCGATCAACGAAGGATCGGTCAGGCTACCACCCCGAATCACGCAGTCGACTCGATCGCCAAGCAGGTCGACGGGCCGGTCAGTGACGCCGATGTCCAGTTGCAGCTCGGGGTAACGCCGCTGAAATTCCGGTAGCGCCGGCAGTACCAGCAGGCTGGCCATGGTCGACCCCATATCCACACGCAAACGACCATGGGGTCGTGCCTGGGCGCTAGCCAGATCCGACTCGGCCTCCAGCCATTGATCGACCACCCGCACCATGCGCTCGTAATAGGCGGTGCCGTCGTTGGTCAATGAGATCCGCCGCGTGGTGCGATTGAGCAGCTTCACCCGCAGATGGCTTTCCAGTGCCTGGATCTGTTTGGTCACCGTATTGCGCGGCAGATTCAGGGTCTGCGCCGCCTTGATGAAACTGCCGGCCTCTACCACCTGGATAAAGGCTTTTACCGATGCGAAATAGTCCATTGCGACGTCTCCGGGGCTAAGCATTCGGCCAATTAGCCCTTAATTAGGAACAATGGTGTCCTTTTTAGCTAATTTATCCTCGGTAAGCCATCCCATAAATTGACCTCACCCAAACGCAGCGACCCATTCCGGGTAGCGCACCGAGGAGGTCAGACAAATGACTCAGCAATTGCAAGGCAAAGTGGCTCTGGTAACGGGCGGTTCCCGTGGTATTGGCGCAGCTATCGCCAAACGTCTCGCTGCCGATGGCGCCCACGTAGCGTTCAGCTACGCCAGATCGACCGAACAGGCACAACAGATCGTCAATGAAATCGAGCGCCACGGTGTACGTGCCCTGGCCATTCAGGCAGACCAGGGCAATACCGCGCAGGTCACCGCGCTGGTTCAGCAAGTGCATCAGCACTTCGGGCGTCTAGATATTCTGGTCAACAGTGCCGGCGTATTTGTCACCGGTACGGTGGATGCCGCCGATGCCGATATCGGCGCGTTCGATCGCCAGCAGGCAGTGAACGTCGGTGGTGTGGTCACGGCCGTGCGCACAGCAGTCGGCCTGATGAGTGATGGTGGGCGGATCATCTCCCTGGGCACCACCGGTGCCGATCATGTGCCCTTCCCCGGCGCCGCCGATTACATCGCCACCAAGGCTGCCATCGCGGCGTACAGCCGTGGCTGGGCGCGTGACCTGGGCCCGCGCAATATCACCGTGAATGTCATCCAGCCGGGCGCCATCAACACCGAGATGAATCCTGAGACCGCCGACCACGCGCCCTTTCTCGCCGGCCTTGCCGCGCTGGGCCGCTATGGTCAGCCGGAAGATATCGCCGCCGCGGTGTCCTTCCTCGCCGGCCCGGATGCCTCGTACATCACCGGCGCCACGCTCAACGTCGATGGCGGCCAAAGTGCCTGATCGGCCAGCACCGCTGCAAAGCGAACTCGCCTGTACGAAACCTTCCACCACCTTTTTATCGCCGAGGCTGTAATGACCCAACGCATCCGCATTTACCAACAGGGCACCCCCGAGGTTTTGCAATACGAAACGTACACCCTGGAACCATTGGCCCGAGGCCAAGTGCAGGTTCGCCACGAAGCCATCGGGGTGAACTTCGTCGACACCCTTTTCCGCGATGGCACTTTCCACGTGCCGCTGCCCTTCAGCATGGGCGTGGAGGCCGCAGGCG
>JBCECW010000243.1:0-398 GCA_039207785.1 Pseudomonas sp.
CTGCATGAGACCGGCGATTACGCGGCCGCCCTGGCCTATAACCAGCAGCTACTGGCCGATGCCGAAGCGGCCTTTGGCCCGGACGAAGCCGAGTTGACCGGCATGCTCACCAACCTGGCGCAGAACACCTACGAGCTCAAGGACTGGGCGCAAAGCGAAGCGTATTTGCAACGCGTGGTCAGCCTGTCGCGCCAACACGGCAAGGTGGATATCGAGTTCGAAGGCCTGTTCCAGCTCGGCGTGCTGGCCCATGAGCAAGGCGACAACGGGCTGGCGTTGCGCTATTTCCAGCAGCGCCTGGAGCTGGCCCGCCGTGCCGATGACGACTATCTGCTGGAGCGGGCCGAAGACGATATGGCAGAGTTCAAGCAGCGCGCGGGCGGCTAGTCAGGCAGGAA
>JBCECW010000243.1:408-6392 GCA_039207785.1 Pseudomonas sp.
GACAGCACCTCGAACACCAGCCCGCGCCAGGCGCCGACGAGCATCGACGCCAGCGTCAGACCGAAATACAGCGTCAGGCCGATGTACTTGATGCGGTGGTAGAGCGGTTCGGTCTGCACGTTGCGGTCGTAGTGATCCAGCAGTACGGAAATCGCCACCACTGCAATCGCGAGCCAGGACAGGGCGAGTAAAAAGATCGGCAGCGAGCCATGTACTTCCCAGTGGGTGCACTGGTGGCTGCGGCTGCAGATGGCGCCGGTCACATGGTCGCTGGTGAGGGTGTCGAACGCATTGAAGAGGCCGATTGGCAAGCCGAGCATCCACATCAGCAGTTCTTTCCAGTGGATGACATTGGAGCCGTCCCGGCGCCGTGGCGGGGCGTAAAGTGCCTCCCGTTCCGCCTGCATATCGCTGTCGCTGACCTCGTAGCACGACCTGCCGCAGCCCGAGCAGCTCTCGGCATTCAGGTTGTTCTGTGCTTCGCAGTACAGGCACTGCCAGCGTTCTTGGCGCATTTGCGATAACCCCCATCCCTGGACCGGAGCCCAGCCTAAGCGGCGCTCCGGTGGCAAGGCAAGTAGCGGGCTAGTTGAGCGCTTCGGTGTCACGGATTTCGTACACCGCGTCCTCGCTGCGCATCGGCGTGAGGTAGATCAGGTAGCTGGCCTTGGGTTGGCCCAGGTTCATTTCGCTGAGGTTGTAGCTCACATCCAGCTTCAGGTATTTCACCTCGCCAGGTTGCACGGTAACGCTCTGCTCGATATCGCGCGGCTCCCAGCTGGCGACTTTGCTGAGCCCGGTAATGCGCACCTGGTGTTTGCCAGGCGCGAGGTCGACGGCGAAGTGGCTGTTGAATTTCAGCAGGCCAACGCTGACACCATCGATTTGCACATCGGGATAGGCGTGACGCAGCGGCTGCATGCCGGGGTTGTCGGCTTTGGGGCGGTAGAAATACACGACACTGGAATGGGTACCGGGTTGCCGCGCCTCGAAGTAGCCGGGGCTGGTGCTGCAACTGGTGATGAGCAGGTAGGTGGTCAGAAGTAACAACAGGGCGGGGCGGGCGGTAAGCATGGTGCAGATCGTCCTTGGTTTGGAATTAGGCTGAACGTAAGTCGGTCGCGTGCCATCACGTCGAGGCAGTGGATGGCATTTGTAAACCTGTTTTTTCACCTGTAAACCAGCGTGGTTTACAAATTAAAAAACAGGTTTACATGACGGTGTTCAAAGAAGCGTAGTCCCCATGATTTAGCCACTCTGACACTTGCCAGAAAAACCTGGCGGCGTTTGCGAAGCAGTACACAGTGGTAGCGTATTTTCGCTGTGTCACAACACGCTCACGGACAAATCACGCACCCCACGGCCCAATCGCGCAGGCATTTGCGTGTGCAGGTTTTTTGTCATATTCGAGCACTCGACGCTGTAGATAGTGGCCAGCCTCAATTTCGTATCAATGAGGCTACATTGTGTTGCAACGTCTGCTGTGTTCCCTTTCGCTCCTGAGTCTTTCCATTGCCGCTGCCCAGGCGGCTGATACCTATACGCTGGATACCGCGCGCCTGACCGGTATTGATAACTTTCGCGATATCGCCGGCACCACCATGGCCTACACCACGAGCAATGATGGCGTTATGCGCGCCGGGCAGTTTTATCGCTCCAATGCGATTACGCCGGTAGGTTCGGACCTGGCCACCCTCAATAGCCTGGGCATCACGGCGGTTTACGACTTGCGTACGCCAAGCGAGATCGCCTCGACACCCGACACCATGCTGACCGGTGCCAGCTACACCAATATCGACATCATCGGCAGCACCACCTCGGGCTCGAACGTTACCAACATCAGCTTCACCAGCGCGGCCCAGGCGGTTGCCATGATGGAGGAGACCAACCGCGCGTTCGTTAACGACAGCGGCATGCGCGGGCAGTTTTCCCTGTTGTTCAATGAACTGGCAGGCACCGATGGCGCGCAGTTGTTCCACTGCACCGCCGGCAAGGACCGCACCGGCTGGACCACCGCCGTATTGCTGAGCATTGCCGGCGTGGACAGCGCCACCATCATGAGCGATTACCTGGCCACCAACGACTACACCGCCGCCCGTGTTGCCGCCACGTTGGCACATATGCCGGCTAGCATGGCGGCGATCTACGCGCCTTTGCTTGGCGTGCAAGCCAGCTATCTGCAGGCCGGGCTGGACGAGGTCACTGCCCAATACGGCAGCATGGATAACTACCTGAAAGAAGGTCTGGGGCTGTCGCAAGAGACGATCTATGTGCTGCGCGCCAAGATGGTCTATTACAGCAGCCTGCCTGGCGAAACCGCCGCGCTGGGCAATGCCTCGGCCGGTGCATTGCTGTTGCAGCAACTGCAAAACAGCAGCCTGTCGGGCACCTACTCGGCCTATAACTTCTACCTGCAATCGGCCATCGACGCCGGCACCCTGGGTGGCGTGCAGTCCACCATCGGCGGCCAGGTGCATGCCGATGCAACCAGCTACCTGCTGCGCCAGGACAGCTTGATCGACCAGGCGGCAGCGCCCTTTACCAGTGGCACCGAGCAGAAGGTAGGACAAAGCCACCTGTGGACTACCGGCCTGGCCGGCTACCTGGGCACCGACGGTTCCAGCCAGGCCGCCAGCAGCAACGAACACACCCAGGGCACCATGGTTGGCCTGACCCAACGCTTCTCCGAGCAGCTCAGCGGCCATGCCGGCTTTGGCTACAGCAAGGGCAGTGTCGGTGGCGACGGTGGCGAGGTGGATACCGACCTGACCTTTGTCAGCGGCGGTGCGCGCTTTGCGCCAGGTAGCCTGGAGCAAGGCATGTTTGTCGAGGGCAAGGCCAGCGTCGGTTACCTGGATTACGACAGCAAACGCGACCTGGGTGGTGGCCTCGGTTCAGCCAAAGGTAATACCCACGGCACCTTGAGCGGCGCCAGCCTGGCGCTGGGTTACCGTGCACCAATGGCAGGGCTGACACTGGAGCCGAGCCTGGGCCTGCGCGTCAGCCATGTGGACCTGTCCGGCTTTGCGGAGCAAGGCAACGATCTGGCGCTGGATGTTGCGGGGATACAGGAAACTCGTCGCAGCGCCGTGGCTAATCTCAAGACCACCTTCGCGCCAATCGGCGAAAGCGCAGGTTGGCAGTTTGTGCCAGGCGTCGAGCTGGGCTACGAGCGCGCGCTGGGTGAACAGAAAGTCGACAGTGAGGGACGCGTGCTGGGGCTGGATATCGAGCAGCGTGCGGCCTTTGATAACCGCGATCTGTTTAGCGCCGCTGCGAGCCTGACTGCCAACCTCGGTGCCTTCAGCCTGGGCGCGCAAGCGGGAGCCAGCGGCGGCAGTGATAGCCATGGCTTTAGCGGAAGCCTGAAGGCCAGCTACCTGTTCTAAGCGCCTGGACGGTGCGGCGCCGGCGCTGTCAATGGCGCTTGCGCCCGCCGTTTTTCAATTCGGCCGGGCTCAGGCCGTAGGCGCTTTGGAAGTACTGGCAAAACCTGCCGACGTTGCTAAACCCCAGGCGCAAGGCAACGTCCGTCACCGACGGCGCACCCTCGTCTTGCAACAGGTGGTGGGCGCGCGCCAGCCGCACCTGACGTTGGTACTCGACAATCGAGCTGCCAACAAAACGCCGAAAACCATCCTGCAACGCACGCAAACTTACATTGCTCAACGCGGCCAGTTCGCTGCCGCTAACCAGCACGTCCGGGTGGGCTTGCAGATACTCCACCGCCAGCTTTACATGGCGCGGCGCAATAGCCGGGGCAGGGCGATGCAGGGCCTCGCTGTAGTTATGCGGCCAGCTATCGAGCACGGCGTCGATCAGCATTTCCTGCAAACGCGCGGGCAGCAGCACGCTGGCGTTGATCAACAGGTCGAACTCATTGCCGGTGGCCAGGTCGACAATCGCCTTGAGGCCCTGGAATGCCGCCTGGTTGAAGTCCACCGTTGGCTGAAAACGCACCTTGTCGACAATGGGTTTGCCCAGCAACATCGACAGGCGCTCGGCAAATAAACCCCGGCGTACCGACAAGCCATATTGTTCGTGGCCATCGAAAAAACGCACCGAGCGAACACTGGTTTTTTCCACCGCCAGGCCCAATGCCGGGGTGCCGATAGTTTCGTTTTTCTGCTTGAAGACAATGGTGCCCGCAGTGGGAATCACAAAGGTGATTTCGTCGTGCAGGTCGGGCAAGGCGGTGGTCAGTTCACCGCGATAACTCATCCGCCGAAAGCTTACGCCGTCATGGCGGCCGTATACCCCGGCGATGGTGATGGGCTGCGTGGGCGGCGGCAGGTCGGCGTAGAGGTTGCCGAACAGCTGTGTGTAGAGCGCGCCGAACTGGTCGGCCGCCATGGCGTCGGAGCGGATAACGATTTGCTTGCGCGAGCTGAGTGCGTTCAACCTGGCGGTCCACGTGATAAGGGCGCGCGGACGGTAGCAAGGGTGGGTGACAGCTGTGTGACGTGAGTGGCTCAGGCCAGAATGACTTTCAGCGTTTGCGCAAATTGCATGGAAGCCGACTGCTCTTCGGGGTGAATACCGTCTTTGACCACCCACTTGCCGCCGACCATTACATGCCGAACCTGATGCGAACCACCGGCAAAAATCCAACGATTGAGAATCGACGCGGCATCGGCCGTCTGGATATACGGATCGTTGCCATCGAGCACGATCAGATCGGCTTGGTAACCCGGAGCAATTCGCCCCACGGCCTGACCCAATGCACTGTGCCCGCCATCCAGCGCCGCGTTATAAAGCCGCAGGCCGTTGTTGGTTTGCTGCTCACTGCACAACCGGTTGCGGCGTTGATCGCGCAGGCGCTGGCCGTACTCCAGCCATCGCAACTCTTCAACCACGCTGACCGATACATGGCTATCCGAGCCGATACCAAAGCGCCCGGCTTGGGCGAGGAAGTCCACGGCGGGGAAGATGCCGTCGCCCAGGTTGGCTTCGGTGGTCAGGCACAAACCTGCCACGGCTTGGCTGTTGGCGATGGCTTTCACTTCGTCTGGGTTGACGTGCGTGGCGTGTACCAGGCACCAGCGGCTATCGACATCGAAATGGTTGTAGAGCCATTCGGTGGGTCGCTGCCCGGACCAGGCGAGGCTGTCTTGCACCTCCTTCATCTGCTCGGCGATATGGATATGCACCGGGGCGGTTTTGTCGGCGTTGGCCAGCACCTCGACCATTTGCTCCTGAGAGGTCGCGCGCAGGGAATGGAAGCAGATTCCAACAGCCTGCCCCAGCGGCGTGAGCTGCTGCTTGAGTTGTTCAAGCATCTGCAGATACGCATGGCTGTCATTGAGGAAACGGCGTTGGCCGTGGTTGGCCGGCTGTTGGCCAAAACCGCTGTAGGTGTACAGAACGGGTAACAGGGTGAGGCCTATTCCGGCAGCCTGGGCGGCGCTCGATACGCGCAGGCCCATCTCGGCCAGGTTGGCGTACGGCGTGCCTTGCTGGTCGTGGTGCAGGTAGTGGAATTCAGCGACGCTGGTGTATCCGGCCTTGAGCATTTCGATATACAGCTGCTTGGCCACCGCCTCGAATTGCTCGGGGGTAATGCGGCCGACCATGCGGTACATCAGGTCGCGCCAGGTCCAGAAGCTGTCGTTAGGGTCGCCGGCCACTTCACCCAAGCCCGCCATGGCGCGCTGAAAGGCATGGGAGTGGAGGTTCGGCATGCCGGGCAGCACGGGCCCGTTCACGCGCTCGGCGCCGTCCCCAGAAGCGTCTTGCTCGACACTGACAATCACGCCTGCCGCATCCACTTCAATGCGTACGTCCCGGGCCCAGTCATCAGGCAACAAAGCGCGTTCGGCAAAGAATACAGGCATAATCGCAGTCCTACAGAGCTGTTATTAGATGTATATACATATACAGATGATTAGTGCTCAAGTAAACTGCCCGCAGCGGGACTTTTGCAGGAGAAGGCGATGTCAACCGAAACCCCAACAACGGTCGCACAAGTTCAGTGAGGTCCAGTG
>JBCECW010000244.1:0-6385 GCA_039207785.1 Pseudomonas sp.
GTGGTGGCCAGGTCGGTGACGATAATGCCCAGGCCGCTACCGTTGGTTTCCTGGATGCCAAAGTCGAAGAGAAAGCGCGCACGTGCCTCGGAAATCATCGAGATCATCGAGTCGTTGCCCAGATGGTTGCCGGCATTGATATCGGTAACCCGAACGGTCAGGTGGGTGCTGTAGCAAAATTGGTCTTCAGGAAATTGCAGTTGCAGGCGGGCCATTTCAGTCTCTATAGCGTTGGCGAAAGTGAGCGTATTTTACGGTGCGTAACCGCTAAAAAGAGCGCCCACTCAGCCTAAATCCACACGCTAGCGATGGGTGCTATTAAGCCAGTAGAACGTGACGCGGCCACCCTCATTGCTCTGCCCGTAGTTGTCCTGAATATAGGCCCCGGCTTTGAAGTAGAAGCTCTGGTTGCCCCAGTAGCCGCTGAGCTGTCGGTAGTACGAGCCACCATCTCCCTGAGTGCTGCTGACCTGAATGCCCAGCTTGCCCGTGGGTGTCAGACGCAGGTCATAGCTGAAGCGCTCATCGAGCTGCACGTTTTCGGCGAGCAGGATATTTTCCACCTCGCTATCGCCCGGCCGTTTGCGTACCAAAGCCTCCAGCCGACCAACGCCCCGTAGATAGTGGTACTGCAGCTTCAGCAGTGGATCATTCTGGCTGCCAGGTTGGTCATCGCTGTGGATCTGGCCAATGATGATCTTGCCTTTGCTCGGCACTTGGTTGACCGCCAGCACGGCGCTCAAATAGTTGTCGGCCTGTTGATAGGGCCAATAACTGAGGCTGCCGTCGGTCTGGGTCTCGCGTAACTCGGTGCGCGGGTAGTGGCTGTCTTCGGTGGTGCTGCCCGTCACAGGCACCCAGAAGGTGATGCTGTGATCTGAGTGACGGCGGAAGTATTGGCTCTGGTAGCCATTATTGAGGCGGGCGGTGTCGATGGAGGTGGCGAAGCCATAAGCAGGAACGGTAAGGCTCCAGGTGGTGAGATCAAGCATGGGTAAAACCTTATACGGGTAAAAAGCCCCCGTTCGGTAACCCTGGGCACAACAAGTTCAGCGCTGATGGATGAGCGGGGCCACCGTTGATCCAACGGTGGCCGCTCTAGAACGCCTGTTCCGGCTTTAAGCGCTGTCGTTTTTGCCTTTAGGCAGAACGCCATCGGCACGGAACATGGTCTTGATGCCGCGCACCGCCTGGCGGATGCGGTCCTGGTTTTCGATCAGGGCAAAGCGCACATGGTCATCGCCATAGTCACCAAAACCCAGGCCGGGCGAAACGCAGACCTTGGCCTCAGCCAGCAGCTTCTTGGCAAATTCCAGCGAACCCAGGTGGGCATACGGCTCTGGAATCTTGGCCCACACGTACATGGACGCCTTGGGGTTGTCGACCATCCAGCCGGCCTCATGCAGCCCACGCACCAGTACATCGCGGCGTTGCTGGTAGTTGGCGGTGATCTCATGCACGCAGCTCTGGTCGCCCTCGAGCGCGGCAATGGCGGCAACCTGCAGCGGGGTAAAGGTGCCGTAGTCGTGGTAGCTCTTGATGCGCGCCAGTGCGTTCACCAGCTCGGGGTTGCCGACCATAAAGCCAATGCGCCAGCCCGCCATGTTGTAGCTCTTGGACAGGGTGAAAAACTCCACCGCAATATCCTTGGCGCCGGGCACTTGCATGATCGACGGCGCTTTCCAGCCGTCGTAGACGATATCGGCATACGCCAGGTCATGCACCACCAGCACGTTGTATTGCTTGGCCAGGGCGATGATGCGTTCGAAGAAGTCCAGCTCGACACATTGCGCGGTTGGGTTGGAGGGGAAGCCGATAATCAGCATCTTCGGCTTTGGAATGCTTTCGCGAATGGCCCGTTCCACTTCGGCGAAGAAGTCTACGCCAGGCACCAGCGGCACGGAGCGCACCTGCGCACCAGCGATCACGGCCCCATAGATATGAATGGGGTAGCTGGGGTTGGGGACCAACACGGTGTCGCCTTGGTCCAGCGTGGCCAGCATCAGGTGGGCCAGGCCCTCCTTGGAGCCAATGGTCACGATGGCTTCGTTTTCCGGGTCGATCTCGACCTGGAAGCGCTCCTGATACCAGCGAGAAATAGCCCGACGCAGACGCGGAATACCGCGGGAAGTCGAGTAGCCGTGGGTGTCTTCGCGTTGGGCTACCTGCACGAGCTTTTCCACGATATGCGGCGGTGTCGCGCCATCGGGGTTACCCATGCTCAGGTCGATAATGTCTTCACCGCGACGGCGCGCGGCCATCTTCAGTTCGGCGGTGATATTGAAGACATAGGGGGGGAGACGATCAATGCGCGCAAAACGGCGCGAAGCTTGTTCAGCCATGTGTTCCTCGAAGACGTAAGCGCCCGGAACCGTCCGAGCGACGTTGGCCAGTGCGCTGGCCAGTGGCGAAGATAAGTGCGCCGGTTACGCTTGTCGAGAGGGGCGGGTAAATTTCAACTGTCTGTACTGGCTAAAGATCCCGCCGCAGCGGGATCGTCCAGCCGGGCAGTCAATCAGCGTTCCAGCATCTGTTTTACCGAGGACTGTGGAATCTGCTGCGTGCGGCCTTCGCTGTCTTCGAATTCGAGCATGCCGGTTTTCTTGTCCAGCTCAGGCTTGCCATTGCTGGTCAGCATCTGGCCATCCGTGGTGGTGATGATGTATTCGCTCGAGCAGCCGGCCAGGCTGGCGAGGCACACAAGCGCAAGAATCCAATGCTTCATGGCGAACTCCATGTGGGTAGACAAGGGCGCCGCAAGCGGGCGCCATCGCTGTTTACCCTAGCAGGGCGCAAGCGGCCCGCCAGTGCGCCCATAAAAAAGCCCCGCACTAGGCGGGGCTCTTTTCAACGCGTGGTGTCGTTACGCTTGAACTACCGGAATCTGGGCATTCGCCGCAGCGTCGCGGAATTCCGCGATCTGGTCGAAGCTCAGGTAGCGGTATACGTCGGCAGCCATGCTGTCGATGTTAGCCGCGTATTCCATGTATTCGGCAACGGTTGGCAGCTTGCCGAGGATGGACGCTACTGCGGCCAGCTCAGCGGATGCCAGGTACACGTTGGCGCCATCGCCCAGACGGTTCGGGAAGTTACGGGTCGAAGTCGACACTACGGTCGAGTTCGCCGCTACACGTGCCTGGTTACCCATGCACAGCGAGCAGCCCGGCATTTCCATGCGCGCGCCAGCCTTGCCGTAGATGCCGTAGTAGCCTTCTTCGGTGAGCTGGTGAGCGTCCATCTTGGTCGGCGGCGACAGCCACAGACGAGTCGGGATCGAACCTTTGACCTTGTCCAGCAACTTGCCGGCAGCGCGGAAGTGGCCAATGTTGGTCATGCACGAACCGATAAACACTTCGTCGATCTTCTCGCCCTGAACGGTGGAGAGCAGACGGGCGTCGTCCGGGTCGTTCGGCGCGCAGAGCACAGGCTCTTTGACGTCGGCCAGGTCGATTTCGATGATTTCGGCGTATTCGGCATCGGCGTCGGCAGACAGCAGTTCCGGGTTGGCCAGCCAGGCTTCCATCGCTTGAGCGCGACGTTCCATGGTGCGGGCATCGCCGTAGCCTTCGCTGATCATCCAGCGCAGCAGGGTGATGTTCGACTTCAGGTATTCGGCAATGGCTTTTTCCGGCAGCTTGATGGTGCAACCGGCTGCGGAACGTTCGGCCGAGGCGTCGGACAGTTCGAATGCTTGTTCAACGGTCAGGTCGTCCAGGCCTTCGATTTCCAGGATGCGGCCGGAGAAGGCGTTGATCTTGCCTTTCTTCTCAACGGTCAGCAGGCCTTTCTGGATGCCGTAGTAAGGGATGGCATGAACCAGGTCACGCAGGGTGATGCCTGGTTGCAGTTTGCCCTTGAAGCGCACCAGTACCGACTCCGGCATGTCCAGCGGCATAACGCCGGTGGCAGCAGCGAAGGCTACCAGGCCGGAACCGGCCGGGAAGGAGATACCAATCGGGAAGCGGGTGTGCGAGTCACCACCGGTACCGACGGTGTCCGGCAGCAGCATGCGGTTCAGCCAGCTGTGGATGATGCCGTCGCCAGGACGCAGGGACACGCCGCCACGGGTGCGGATGAAGTCCGGCAGGGTGTGGTGGGTGGTGACGTCGATGGGTTTCGGGTAGGCCGCGGTGTGGCAGAAGGACTGCATGACCAGGTCAGCCGAGAAGCCCAGGCACGCCAGGTCTTTCAGTTCGTCACGGGTCATTGGACCGGTGGTGTCCTGAGAGCCGACGGTGGTCATTTTCGGTTCGCAGTAGGTGCCAGGACGGATGCCTTTGCCAACTGGCAGGCCGCACGCCTTGCCGACCATCTTTTGCGCCAGGGTGTAGCCCTTGCCGGTGTCGGCCGGTGCTTCTGGCAGCTTGAACAGATCGGTTGGGCCCAGGCCCAGTTCAGCGCGTGCTTTCTCGGTCAGGCCACGGCCGACGATCAGCGGAATACGGCCGCCAGCGCGAACTTCGTCGAGCAGAACCGGGGTTTTCAGTTCGAAGGTGGTGATGACTTCATCGGTACCGTGCTTGCAGACTTTGCCTGCGTGCGGGTACAGGTCGATCACGTCGCCCATATTCATGTTCGATACGTCGAACTCGATTGGCAGGGCGCCAGCGTCTTCCATGGTGTTGTAGAAGATTGGAGCGATTTTCGAGCCGAAGCAGAAACCGCCGCCGCGCTTGTTCGGTACGTACGGAATATCGTCGCCGAAGAACCACAGCACCGAGTTGGTGGCGGATTTACGCGAAGAACCGGTACCCACTACGTCACCGACGTAAGCGATAGGGAAGCCTTCGCCGCGCATGGCTTCGATCTGCTTCATCGGGCCGATGGAGCCTTGGACGTCAGGAACGATGCCGTCGCGGGCCATTTTCAGCATGGCCAGGGCGTGCAGCGGGATGTCTGGACGGGACCAGGCGTCTGGTGCCGGGGACAGGTCGTCGGTGTTGGTTTCGCCAGTTACCTTGAACACGCGCAGGCTGATCTTGTCGGCCAGGGTAGGGCGCTTCTTGAACCACTCGCCGTCAGCCCAGGACTGCAGCACGCCTTTGGCGTGTGCGTTGCCGTTCTTGGCTTTTTCAGCGACGTCGTGGAACGCATCGAACATCAGCAGGGTGTGCTTCAGGTGCTCGGCGGCGACAGCGGCCAATTCGGCGTTGTCCAGCAGCTCAACCATGGTGGCGATGTTGTAACCGCCTTGCATGGTACCCAGCAGTTCAACGGCGCGCTCTTTGCTGATCAGCGGCGAGCTGGTTTCGCCTTTGGCGATAGCAGACAGGAAGCCAGCCTTGACGTAGGCAGCTTCGTCCACGCCTGGCGGTACGCGATTGGTGATCAGATCAACGAGGAATGCTTCCTCGCCAGCAGGCGGGTTCTTCAGCAGATCAACCAGGCCGGCAGTTTGTTCGGCGTTTAGCGGCTGGGGCACGATACCCTGAGCTGCACGCTCTGCAATGTGTTTGCGATAGGCTTCAAGCACAGTTATTACCCTCATCAGTGGTCCCATAGGGTTGTCCGGGACGCATCCAGAAGCTGCTTTCAAAGTTTTACGCCTGCAGGACGTTTCGATGAGGGCTGGCTGGGTGGTCAGTGATTGCTGACAATCGAATCTAACCACCCAGCCAACTGCGTTCCTGCGGGATTAACTGTGCTCGTGACGCTTTGAAAACAGCTTCTAACGGACATCACGCCTAAGAATGGCCCGGCGATTCTACTGGAAAAGCGTAGCAAAGGTAAGGGAAAGCCCTGCATACACCGGGGTGACCCTCCTTAGACAAAGGGCTAAGATGCCCGCCTGTTCCTGGGGCCCTGTCTATCCGCGCTTATGTCCAACCACCGCATCAAAACACCCTGTGTAGGCCTGTGTTCCACCGTTTACGGGGATTTGGTGTGCCGTGGCTGCAAGCGTTTTCACCATGAAGTGGTGAATTGGAACCTGTATTCCGACGAAGAAAAACGCGCCGTCTGGCTTCGTCTGGAAATTCTTCTGGTGCAGGTCATGGCTGCCAAAGTGGACGTTTTCGACCCCCAACGCCTGCGCCAGCAGCTTGAACAGCGGCAAATCCGCTTTGTGCCGGAGCAATCCGAATACTGCTGGGCCTACCAGCTGATCGCCCGCGGCGCACGGGTGATCAACCAGCTGGAAGCCTATGGCATGGTGCTGTTGCCCGAGTTTCGCGACTGGGCGCTGCCCGAACTGCGTGATGCCATCGATCGCGAATTTTTCCTGCTGTCCGAAGCGCACTACGACCGCTATATCGCGCCGCGTTTTCTGCGCGAAGGCATGGAAAGCCGGGTGTGATTCCATAAAAAAACCGCCAGACGGCGGTTTTTTTATGGATGGCGTCTAGCGCTGTTCCACCAATTCCTCCAAGTGGGCAATAACCGTATC
>JBCECW010000245.1:0-4708 GCA_039207785.1 Pseudomonas sp.
GCGGAGCAGGGCTCGCAAGAGGTACCGCTGCACCTGCGCAATGCGCCGACCAAATTGATGAAAGAGCTGGGCTATGGCGACGAATACCGTTACGCCCACGACGAGCCCGATGCCTATGCCGCCGGTGAAGACTACTTCCCCGAGGCCCTGCAACCACGGCAGTATTACCAGCCAGTGCCGCGAGGCCTGGAGCTGAAGATTCGCGACAAGCTCAACCATCTGGCGGCGCAAGACCAGGCCAGCCCCCGGCAGCGGAGAAAACCATGATTCGACTGATTCTTGCGGTCGCCTTTGGTGGCGCCGTCGGCACCCTGGTGCGCTTTGCCACGGGCAACTGGATTGCCGCCAATTGGCCGCAGCATTTCAGCCTGGGCACCTTTTTGGTGAATATCTTCGGCTGCCTGATGATCGGCCTGCTGTACGGTTTCTTTTTGATGCGCCCGGATCTGCCGATAGAATTGCGCGCAGGTTTGATCGTGGGCTTCCTTGGCGGCCTGACGACGTTTTCTTCCTTCTCCCTCGACACACTGCGCCTGCTGGAAAGCGGGCAATTGCCACTGGCCCTGGGCTATGCGGCGCTTAGTGTGTTCGGCGGCCTGCTCGCCACCTGGGCGGGCTTGTCCCTGACCAAACTCTGATGATGAGAGACGAACATGCTTGATCCCAAACTGATCCGTAGCGAACTGCACGCCATTGCCGCGCGCCTGGCCACCCGTGGTTATGAGCTGGATGTCGCGCGTATCGAGGCGCTCGAAGCGCAGCGCAAAACCGTGCAGAGCAACACCGAGCAGTTGCAGGCCGAGCGTAATGCCCGTTCGAAATCCATTGGTCAGGCCAAGGCCCGTGGTGAAGATATTGCGCCGCTGATGGCTGACGTCGATCGCATGGCCGCCGAATTGAGCGCTGGCAAGCTGGAACTGGACAAGATCCAGGCTGAGCTCGACGGCATCCTCCTGGGTATTCCCAACCTGCCGGACGCCTCCGTGCCAGTGGGCAAAGACGAAGACGACAACGTCGAAGTGCGCGCCTGGGGCACACCCACCACCTTCGATTTCGAAATCAAAGACCACGTTGCCCTCGGCGAGCTGCACGGCTGGCTGGATTTCGAGCGCGCGGCCAAGCTGTCCGGCGCCCGCTTTGCCGTCCTGCGCGGGCCGATTGCCCGCCTGCACCGTGCCCTGGCGCAATTTATGATCAACCTGCATACCGGCGAGCACGGCTACGAAGAAGCCTATACCCCGTACCTGGTGCAGGCGCCGGCGCTGCAAGGCACCGGGCAGTTGCCGAAGTTCGAGGAAGACCTGTTCAAGATCGCCCGCGAAGGCGAGGCCGATCTGTATCTGATCCCGACGGCCGAAGTGTCGCTGACCAATATCGTCAACGGCGAAATCCTCGATGCCAAACAATTGCCGTTGAAGTTCGTGGCGCACACGCCGTGCTTCCGCAGTGAGGCGGGCGCTTCGGGCCGCGACACCCGCGGCATGATTCGCCAGCACCAGTTCGACAAGGTCGAGATGGTCCAGATCGTCGAGCCAAGCACCTCCAACGAAGCGCTGGAAGGCCTGACCGCCAATGCCGAGAAAGTGCTGCAACTGCTGGGTCTGCCGTACCGCGTGCTGGCCCTGTGCACCGGTGATATGGGCTTTGGTGCAGTAAAAACCTACGACCTCGAAGTGTGGGTGCCGAGCCAGGACAAATTCCGCGAGATTTCCTCCTGCTCCAACTGTGGTGACTTCCAGGCCCGTCGTATGCAGGCACGCTGGCGCAACCCGGAAACCGGTAAGCCAGAGTTGGTGCACACCCTCAACGGTTCCGGCCTGGCGGTTGGCCGTACCCTGGTGGCCGTACTGGAAAACTACCAGCAGGCCGACGGTTCCATTCGCGTGCCGGATGTACTCAAGCCGTATATGGGCGGCCTTGAGGTCATCGGTTAAATGGACTATTTGCCGCTGTTTCATAACCTGCGCGGGCAACGCGTGCTGGTGGTTGGCGGTGGCGAAATTGCCTTGCGCAAATCGCGGCTGGTGGCCGACACCGGCGCGGTGCTGCGGGTTGTGGCGCCGCAGATCGATAGCCAGCTGGCACAGTTGGTGGCCTCGACCGGTGGCGAACAAGTACTGCGCGGTTATGGCGCGGCCGATCTGGATGGCTGCGTGCTGGCCATTGCCGCCACCGACGACGAGCCATTGAACGCCCAGGTGTCTGCGGACGCGCGGGCGCGCGGGGTACCCGTCAATGTGGTGGATTCGCCGGCGCTGTGCAGCGTGATCTTTCCGGCGATTGTCGACCGCTCGCCCTTGCTGGTGGCGGTCTCCAGTGGCGGCGACGCGCCGGTACTGGCCCGCCTGATCCGCGCCAAGCTGGAAACTTGGATTCCCGCCGCCTACGGCCAACTCGCCGGGCTGGCCAAGCGCTTTCGCAGCCAGGTGAAAGAACGCTTTCCCGATCTGCAGCAGCGCCGGGTGTTCTGGGAGGATGTGTTCCAGGGGCCGGTGGCCGAGCGCATGTTGGCCGGGCAGGGCAGTGAGGCCGAGCGCCAACTGCAAGCACGGCTGGACGGTGACGGCGGCGAGGTCAAGGGCGAGGTGTATCTGGTGGGTGCCGGCCCCGGCGATCCCGACCTGCTGACCTTCCGCGCCCTGCGCCTGATGCAGCAAGCCGATGTGGTGCTGTATGACCGCCTGGTGGCACCGGCGATTGTCGAGCTATGCCGGCGTGATGCCGAGCGTATCTACGTGGGCAAGCAGCGCGCCGACCACGCCGTGCCGCAGGAACAACTGAACCAGCAACTGGTGACCCTGGCCAAGCAAGGTAAGCGTGTGCTGCGCCTGAAAGGCGGCGATCCGTTTATCTTTGGTCGCGGTGGCGAAGAGATCGAAGAGCTGGCAGCCCATGGCATTCCTTTCCAGGTGGTGCCGGGCATTACTGCGGCCAGTGGTTGTGCGGCCTATGCTGGTATTCCGTTGACCCATCGCGATTACGCGCAGTCGGTGCGTTTTGTCACCGGGCACCTGAAAGATGGCAGCACCGATTTGCCCTGGCGCGACCTGGTCGCCCCGGGTCAGACCCTGGTGTTCTATATGGGCCTGGTGGGCTTGCCGTCGATTTGCGAGCAGTTGGTGCTACATGGTCGTAGCGGCGATACGCCGGCGGCGCTGATCCAGCAAGGCACCACGCACAACCAGCGGGTGTTTACCGGCACGCTCGGCAATTTGCCGCAGTTGGTGGCAGAGCATGAAGTGCATGCGCCGACGTTGGTGATCGTGGGCGAGGTGGTGACACTGCGCGACAAGCTTGCCTGGTTTGAAGGGGCGCAGGCGGGCGTATAAGCCAGCCCTCTCCCCCGGCCCCTCTCCCGCAAGCGGGCGAGGGGAGCTTGATTGCAGTCTGGCTGTAAATTTTTGCGCGATTCAGTCCCCTCGCCCCTCCGGGGAGAGGGCTAGGGAGAGGGGTAAGCATCAGCCCCGATCGTGCGGCCGATCAAAATCCTGCAACGGCCCCTTCGGCACCACCCCAGTCGGGTTGATGGTGCGGTGACTGGCGTAGTAGTGGTGCTTGATATGCTCGAAATCCACCGTCTGCGCCACGCCTGGCCACTGGTACAGCTCACGTAGCCAATTGGACAGGTTGGGGTAATCCTCGATGCGCTTGAGGTTGCACTTGAAGTGCCCGTGGTACACGGCATCAAAGCGAATCAGCGTGGTAAACAGGCGCCAGTCGGCCTCGGTAATGGCATCGCCAGCCAGGTAGCGATTGTTTTCTAACACCCCTTCCAGCCAATCCAGGGTGCTGAATACGCCGTCGTAGGCTTCTTCGTAGGTGCGTTCATTGAGCGCGTCGATCTCACCACGTAGCGCTTCGGGGTAGAAGTCCAGGGTATTGCCGGTCAACTCGTCAAAGGCCGAGTTGAACATGCGGATAATCTCCGACGATTCGTTGCTAACGATGCGTTTGAGCTTCTTGTCCCACAACACGGGCACGGTTACGCGACCGGTGTAATGGGCGTCGTCGGCGGTATAGCGCTGGTGCATCAGCTGCAGGTTATCCAGGGCATCGCCGGTGGAGCCGGTGGCGGTGTCGAAGGTCCAGCCGTTTTCGCGCATATACCAGCTGACCACCGAGACATCGATCAGGCTTTCCAGACCTTTGAGCTTGCGAAAGATCAGCGTGCGATGCGCCCAGGGGCAGGCCAGGGACACATAAAGGTGGTAACGCCCGGCCTCGGCTTTAAAGCCGCCTTCGCCGCTGGGGCCAGCCTCGCCATTGGCGGTGACCCAGTTGCGGCGTTGCGCGTTTTCACGTTTGAAACGGCCGCCATCGGCGGTGTTGTACCACTGGTCTTGCCACTGGCCATCGACTAATAAACCCATCGCTCAATCCTCTGCTTTTTAGCGTTGGAATGGAGTCTAGGCCAAGACGTTCGAACGAATGGCGCAAAATGCGCCGTTTAATAATCGACTAAATAGATGGATTGCGGTTTTGCCAATAGCCTTCGGCGGTGGCGAAGGCTTTATCCCGCGGCATATCCAGGCTGCGCAACGCCAGGGCGATGGTGGCGATCACCGCCAGGCGACCGTAGCTGTCCTCCACCTCGCCGCGCCAGAACGCCACAAGATGCTCAGGCTCCAGGCGCTCGGGTTTTACATGGCGTTGTGGCGACAAGGCTGGCCACTCCTCATCCCAGCTTGCGCCGCCTTCAGTGCCATAC
>JBCECW010000245.1:4718-6359 GCA_039207785.1 Pseudomonas sp.
CCGTACAGGTGCGAGAGGGTGTCGGGGTTGACCTCGATCTCGCCGCCGTCGCCCTTGATCACCACGGCCTTGTCGCCCAGCAGCTCACTGGCTTCGCGGTGCGCCGCCTGATAACCGGGGTGGAAAATGCTTTGCAGGCCGCAGCGTGCGCCCAGCGGATTAAGCACGCGGGCCAGGGAATGGATGGGGGAACGCAGGCCCAGGGTGTTGCGCAGGTCGATCATCCGTTGCAGTTGTGGCATCCAGTCCTTCAAGGGAAAAAACGCCAGATTGTGCTGGTCGAGTGCCTGTTCGGTGGCGGCCCAGTTGCGGCACAGCGGGATACCCAGCAAGTCGAGCAACTGCTCGCTGTACAGGCGGCCGGCGGTATGGGCGCCGCCGCCGTGCATCACAATGCGCACGCCGTTATTGGCCAGGCATTTGGCCGCCAACAGGTACCAGGGCAAGTGGCGTTTTTTGCCGGCGTAGGAGGGCCAGTCGAGGTCCACCGGCACGCGCGGCGCTGGCAGCCGCGCGCGTACCGCCTGGGTAAAACCGGCGAGCTCTTGCGGGCTTTCTTCCTTATGCCGCATCAGCATCAGAAAGGCGCCCAGCTGGGTGTCTTCCACCTGGCCATCGAGCAGCATGCCCATGGCGTCGCGGGCTTCTTCCTGGGTCATATTGCGCGCGCCGCGCTTGCCCTTGCCGAGAATGCGTACGTACTGGGCGAACGGGTGCTCGGCGGGAGTGGTCAGGGTCAACGGTTGGGCGGTCATAGGCAATTGGTCGGCTTGGGCAGGCCGGCCAGCTTGGCGGCCAATTTGGCTGGGGTGCCTTTGAACAGGCGGTTAAGGTGCAGGCTATTGCCTTTGTCGGCGCCCAGCTTGAGCGCTGTGTATTTGATCAGCGGGCGTGTGGCGGGCGACAGCTGGAATTCGGCATAGAAGTCGCGCAGCAGATGCAGCACTTCCCAATGCTCGGTCTCCAGGGCCAGCTCTTCCTGGGCAGCCAACGCCTCGGCAACGGCTGTCGACCAGTCGGCGAGGTCTGCCAGGTAGCCGTCTTTATCCAGGGCGATGCTACGGTCGCCGACCTGTAGTGAGCTCATAACCAGCTATTGACCTTGGCGAAGGTGGCACAGAGTTCGACGAAAGCGGGGTAGTCCACTACTTGTACGCGTGGCGGCGCGGCGATAGCGCGGGCGTGCAGGTCTTCCTCCAGCGCGTACAGCGCAATGGTGTCTGGCATCAGGCCAAGGGCCTGCCATTGCGCGGTGCCAGGTTGCAGGGCGTAGGTGGCGTCGCCGGTAAGCAGCACGCCATCGCCCGGGCCAAGCAGGCGCAGGCAGCTGACCAGGCGCGAATCGCTGAAGGGCGAGTGGGAAAGCATATGCAGGGTGGCCATTAGAGGGTGATCACCTGGTCGTATTGGGCTATCAGTACGGTGAGTGCGGCATCGTCGAGCGCTTCTGTCGCCGGGCTTAGCGGTTGCGAAGCGAGACCACGCTCTTCAAGGCTACGGGCCGAGCTGTACAGCGCGTCGATGCCAAACAGCGGCAGTGCCTGCAGGTTGGCTGTCAGGTCTTTCTGTTGCAGGGCGTTTGCCTGTTGCGCGGGTTGCATCTGGAACACGCCGTCGTCGAGAAACAGCATGGCGCTAGGC
>JBCECW010000246.1:0-6355 GCA_039207785.1 Pseudomonas sp.
AGGTGATCGCGGCGCTCGAGAAACGCCGGGAGGACGTCGGCGACCTGGAAGTCCTGGTCCCAGCATGGCTCGCCGCATACCTTGGCGCCCAGGCGCATATAGGCCTTGAGCAGTGGTGGCATTTCGGCGATCACGTTGCCGGGCACATCCAGGCTCGGCAGCGGGGTTTTCGGTTCGGCACGCAGGTGTTCGGTGCACAGGTAGCGTTCACGCAGGCGCTGCATGATGGCCTGGGCCTGGACGCCACCGTCTTGCATCGGGATGCTGGCGCAGCCCATCAGGTAGCTATAGCCGCCTTCGTTGAGCACTTCGGCCAGTTCGCTCCATAGCACGGCAATGGTGCCGCCGTTGCGGTACGCCGGGTCGACGCAGGTGCGGCCGATTTCCAGCACCGGGCCTTGCAGATGGGCCAGGCCATGCAGGCTGAATTCTTCTTCACTGTAGAAACGCCCCAGGCTGCGGGCGGCGTTGTGGTCCAGCAGGCGCGTGGTGGCCACCAGCTTGCCGGTGTTCAGGTCGCGCACGCCGATATGGGCGCAGTGGCTATCGTAATCGTCCATGTCCAGGCCGAGTTCTGCGCCTTTTAACTTGGCGTCGAACTCTTTGCTGAATACGCTAAAGCGCAAGGCCTGGGCTTCGCGCAAGGCGCGGGGGCCGACCAGGCGCTCGGCTTGCAGGCGGCGTTCGGCGGTGGTGTCGCGAGTGCGGGCGATTGTAGACATCGAGTAGCCTCCATATGCCGGCTTGATTGAGTTGCAGCCGGTCGACCTTGTTGGGCAAGCTCAGGCTAGGAATACCCGGTGTCATCACCATGAACCTTTGGTGATGCTTGCATGACAGTGAACGAGGACGTGCTTATGTACTGGCAACGACTGCTCGCCTGCGCCGAGCGCTTACCGGCTCAGGCGGGGTTGGAAGAGTGGTACGCCGCGCTGCTGGCCAGATTGGGTGAGGGGGTTACACCGTTCGAACTGGCCCTGCTCGGCGGGCGGTTGGCGGCTACGCCGGGGCTGGCGTTTCTGGCCGGCTATCAAGGTGCGCTGCGGGCGCTGTGGCCGTCGGCGCCGTGGACCCTGGGCGCCATGTGCGTCACCGAAAACCGCAGCGTGCGCCCGGCCGATATGCAGGTGCGCCTGGAAGGCCTGAGCCTTACTGGACGCAAGGATTTCGTCACGGCGGCCGATTCGGCGGACTGGCTTTTGATTGCCGCCCGTAGCGAGCTGCCGGGCACGTCGCCACAAATGGCGATGTGCGTGGCCTACAGCGGCGCGCCGGGGGTACAGGTTGAGGTGTTGCCGCCGTTGTCGCTGATGCCGGATATCAGCCATGGCCGTTTGCACTTGCAGGCCGCGCAATGTGAACGTTTGCCCGGTGATGGCTGGGACGCCTACGCCAAGCCGTTCCGCACTCTGGAAGACCTGCATGTGCTCACTGCCCTGATCGCCTGGCTGAATGGCGTGGGTTGTGACAATGCCTGGGCACAGACGCTGCAATTGCGCTTGCTGGCCTTGCTCGGCAGTTGTGCGGAGGTGACGCGCCTGGGGATGAACGAGCCCGCCACCCATCTGCTGTTGGCTGGGGTATTCGAGCAGTTCAATCAGCTACGTGCCGAAGTCGACCACGCCATGACGACCGGGCAGCCCGGTTGGCAGGACCTGTGGAAGCGCGACAGCAGTCTGTTGGAAATCGCCCGAGCGGCGCGGGAGAAGCGTCTGCAAAACGCGCTGGCCAGTCTGTCTGCCACCTGACTAATTGCGCCGAACTGCCGCCTTGCGCGGCGCGTTCGGCGCTATTGCCGTTTATCGACCCCATGCTAGGGTTGGCGCCTTTACCAACAAGAGGCCTGCCAATGCCCACGCCTGTTCTACGTCGCCTGAGCCTAGCGCTCGGTTTGTTCGCTGTTCTTCCCCATGCCTTCGCCGAAAACTGGCCCGCCGCCGACTGGGCCGTTGCGCCCGCACCGGCCAGCCCGGCGATTGCCGCGCTGGAAGCCTATGCCTTTCCCCAGCGCGATGACCAAAGCCGCAAAGGCGTGCGCACCGATGCGCTGCTGGTGATTCGCGACGGGCAGATTATCTACGAACGCTATGCCGGCCCCACCAAGGTGACGACGCCACACCTGGCCTGGTCGATGAGTAAAAGCCTGATGGCCACCACTCTTGGCGTGGCTTACGGCAAAGGCCTGTTCAAGCTCGATGACCCGGTGGCCAAGTTCTACCCGCCAATGAGCAAGCACGCCGATATCAAGCTGGGCCATCTGCTCAACTGGGCTTCGGGGCTCGACTGGCAGGAAGGCTACGAATACGCGCCGGTGAAATCCAGCGTCGTGGCCATGCTCTATACCCGTGGGCGTGGCGATATGGCGGCCTTTACCGCCGGCTTTGACAGCGCAGCCACACCGGGCACGCGTTTTGTCTATTCCAGCGGCGACGCCAACCTGCTGGCAGCGGCCTTGCGCGGCATGGTCGGCGACCAGGCGTACAAGAACTATCCCTGGACCGCGCTGTTCGAACCGCTGGGGATTACCAGCGCCGTCTGGGAAACCGATGCGGCCGGCACCTTTGTCGGCTCGTCCTATGCCTACCTTACGGCGCGCGACCTGGCGCGAGTCGGCCTGCTGATGGAGCGCGATGGCCGTTGGCATGACCAGCAGGTGGTGCCCAAGGCCTGGGTCGATTTCAACCGTACGCCCTTCGCCAACTACCAACCCTCCAAGGAAACCGAAGGCGATGCCATTCCTGGTGGCCAATGGTGGCTGAACGCGCCGATTGCCGGCGCCGCCAAGCCCTGGCCGGATGCCCCGGACGATACCTTCGCCGCCCTCGGCCACTGGGGCCAGGCGCTGTATGTATTGCCGCAGCAAGACCTGGTGATCGTGCGCTACGCCGACGACCGCGACAAAAGCTATTCCCACGACCAATTGCTAAAACTCGCCCAGGCGGCATTCGTTCAGGAGGCTAAATAATGAGCGCCTTTATCAAACGTCGGCCGTTCTCCAGCCTGTTGTTGCTGATCGTGGTGGTGCTGGCAGGTCTGGCCTGGCAAAACCGCGTTCACCTGGCCGCCTTCCCCGGCATCATTGGCGCACTGACGGCCAAGGAATATTGCTCGTGCCGCTATGTGATGGATAACGAGGCGAGTTACTGCCAGAGCTACGTCAAACAGATCATCCCCACCAGCGGCTTTTTCGATGACGTGGCCAACAAGCGGGTGACCGCGCGCGGGCTGGGCAGCACGCAAACCGCCGAGTGGAAAGGGCAGCGCGAAGGGTGCCAGTTGCTGCCACAAGCTGTGGAACTGCCAAAGTCGTAGAACCAATTCGGGGTTTGCTTGCCTGATTCAGGCGGTTAAGGTGCCGGCTGAATCAGTTCCCTGGAGTTTCGATGTTCAAGTGGTTGGTGTTTCTGTGCGGTGCTTGCTTGTTCAGCTCGGCGCACGCCGATTGGTATCTGGATAACGAATCCTCGCGCCTGTCGTTTATCTCCACCAAGGGCGGCAAGCTCTCCGAGGTGCACCGTTTTCTGACCCTGCATGGGCAGATCGATGAGCAAGGCGCGGCCACGTTGCGCGTTGAACTGGACTCGGCGAGTACCGGCATTCCCCTGCGTGACGAGCGTTTGCGCACCGTGTTGTTCGACACCGCACACTTTCCCGAAGCCCTGGTCAGCGCCCAGCTGGACCTGGCGCCCATCACCACCCTGGCGCCCGGCGCGCAGTTGGAATTGCGCCTGCCATTGACGGTCGAACTGCATGGCCAGCGGCAAACCGACACCGCCGAGTTATTGGTAACCCGCCTGGACGAGCAGCGTTTTCAAGTGGTGACCCTGGCGCCGCTGGTGCTGCAAGTTGAAGATTTCGACCTCAGCGATGGCCTTGAGGCGCTGCGTAAACTGGCCGGTGTTTCGACCATCAGTTGGTCGGTGCCGGTGGGCGCAGTGCTGATTTTTACCGTGCGTTAATGCAGGGAGTCGACCGTGGTTGAACCGCAGAGGAAGCAGCGCTGATGCCTGGCCGTATCTACCCGTGGCGCACCGACAACGGCTTTGAGTTGCTGGTCGATGGTCCGCAGTTTTTCCCGCGTATGTTCGAGCACATCAACCGCGCGCAGCGGCAGGTGGAGCTGGAGTTGTACCTGGTGGAGTCGGGCGCCTGTGTCGACCTGATGGTGCAGGTGCTGTGTGCCGCCGCCGAACGCGGTGTGCAGGTGCGTTGCCTGTTCGATGCCTTTGGCAGCTCGGCCTTTTCTGCGGTCGACCGCGAGCGGCTGGTGCAAGCGGGCATCGAGCTGCGCTTTTATAACCCGATCAAAATCTGGCGCTGGCAACGCAACCTGTACCGCGACCACCGCAAGCTATTGCTGGTGGACGGGGAGGTGGCCTTTGTCGGCGGCACCGGGGTGACCGATGCCTTCTGGACCCCCGGCGAAGCCAGCAGCGCCTGGCACGAAGTGATGGTGCAAATCCGCGGCCCGCTGGTGCAGGACTGGCAGGACCTGTTCGAGCAGCAATGGCTGGCCAACCCGCAGAACCGCGCCTGGCTGCCGTTTAAACCGGGGCCGCGGCAGCGCATTCCTCAGCGGCCGATGGGCGGCGCCGGGCTGGGGCGGGTGGCCTACGCCAACGCCATGCAGCACCGCGATATCGTGCAATCGCTGGTGCGTGCCTTGAACAGCGCGCAGCGGCGGATCTGGCTGGCCACCCCGTATTTTCTGCCCAGCTGGAAAGTCCGCCGCGCCCTGCGCAAGGCCGCCCAGCGCGGCGTGGATGTGCAACTGCTGCTGACCGGCCGGCAAACCGATAACCCGCCGGTGCGCTTTGCTGGCCAGCGTTACTACCCGCGCCTACTGCGCGCCGGGGTAAAAATCTTTGAATACCAGCCATGTTTTCTGCACCTGAAGATGGTGCTGGTGGACGACTGGACCAGCATCGGTTCGTGCAACTTCGATCACTGGAATCTGCGCTTTAACCTGGAAGCCAATCTGGAAGCGGTGGAGCCGCCGTTGACCGCCGCCGTGGTGCAAAGCTTTACCAACGACTTTGCCCAGAGCAAACAGATCACCCTGGAGCTGTGGAAAACCCGACCGTTGTGGAAACGCGCGCAGCAGCGGTTGTGGGGGTGGATGGATCGGTTGGTGGTGAACCTGTTGGATCGGCGTAAGTAGAACTATCACCGCAGCCTACGGAATCGGCGTAAACGCCCGACTTTTGTCGGGTGCTGCTGGATCGCCGCCTCGCTATCCTCTGCGCCATAACCATAAGAGGAATGCGCGCTTGAGCCGACATCACCCCCTCGTTGTTTTGCTCCTGGCCTGCCTGGCCGGCTGTTCTTCCCCCGGCGCTTTTCTCGATACCAACGATGGCGCGTTATTTACCCCCCACCCGTTAAGCGATGAAGACCACGCCCTGGTCTATCTCTATCGCCCGCAAAGCGACTGGGCCGATCAGGAGATCGAAGCCCCCGGCCTGTTCCTGAATAAAAAGCTGATCGGCAGCCTGCCCAGCAACAGCTACCTGGTGCTGGAATTGGATATGGCCAGCTACCCCCTGGAAATGCGCCGACCCTTGTTCGGAACCTTCTGGACGGCCCTGGCCGACGGCATGCTGGACTTCACCCGTATCGCCGGCTTTAACCTCGATGTAGGCGCGGGCGGCACCTACTACCTGCGCTACGACGAGCTGAATCCACCGCCCCTGGCCGAGGGCACGGCCACCCTGGGTGATGGCCCGTTGCAGCTGGTGCCGGCCAGTCTTGGCGAAAAGGAAATTGCCGCCACCCATGAATTCCAGGCGGCGCAGCGTTTTACCGCCGATGGCGAGCGGGAAAAACAATCCGGTTTCTGGGGCGCGTTGGGGCTGTAGTACTAGCCTATTACCTGCCCGGAGTGGGGCGCAGGAATACTAGCCTCACTCTTAACCGCAGACCCGGAGACATCCGCAATGGCCGCGAAAAAAATTCTGATGCTGGTTGGCGACTACGTTGAAGACTACGAAGTGATGGTGCCATTCCAGGCACTGCAGATGGTGGGGCATACCGTGCACGCCGTGTGCCCGGATAAAACCGCCGGGCAAAGCGTGCGTACCGCCATCCACGACTTTGAAGGCGACCAGACCTACAGCGAAAAGCCCGGCCATAACTTTGCCCTGAATTTCGACTTCGCCAAGGTCAAGGCCAAGGATTACGACGGTCTTGTCGTACCCGGCGGCCGTTCCCCGGAATACCTGCGCCTGAATAAAAAGGTGCTGGACCTGGTAAAAGCCTTCGATAAAGCCGGCAAGCCGATTGCTGCCGTCTGCCATGGCGCGCAATTGTTGGCAGCGGCGGGCGTGCTTAAAGGTCGTGAGTGCAGCGCCTACCC
>JBCECW010000247.1:0-6339 GCA_039207785.1 Pseudomonas sp.
GGCCAGCGTCTGGCGCAAGGCTTAAGCGGTTACCCGCTGCACCAGCGCCTGCAACTGCGCCGCCCCATCAGCCCCGGCACGTTGTAGCCATTGCCGCAGCTGTTGCTCGATGGCGGGCAGCGGCGCCCGCACCCCGGCCAGTTCCAGGTGCTCAGGCAGAATCTCCTCGCCGCTGCTGACCAGCAGGGCAAAGTGAATAACGTTTTCCAGCTCGCGGGTATTGCCCGGCCAGGGGTGCCACTCCAGCACCTGCTGGGCGGCCGCGCCAATCAGCGGCATCGGCAGACCAAGGCGCTGGGTATAGATGCCGAGAAAATACTCGGCCATAGGCAAGATATCGCCGATGCGTTCGCGCAGCGGCGGCAGTGCCAGGCGTCCTTCATTCAGGTACTGGTACAGGCGCGGGTGGAATTTGCCGGCCTCCACGGCCTGGCCCAGGTCAATGCTGGTGGCGGCCACCAGGCGTACATCCACAGAGCTGGCCTGGCCGGCGCCGACGCGGGTGACTTCGCGGTTTTCCAGGGCGGCCAGCAGCTTGTCTTGCAGCGCCAGCGGCAGGTCGCCGATTTCATCCAGGTACAAGGTGCCGCCATTGGCCGAGCCAAACCAGCCGGCGCGGCTGCTGACGGTGCCGCTATAGGCACCGGCGGCATAACCAAACAATTCCGCTTCGGCGTGGTTGTGGCTCAGGCTGCTGCAGCTCAGGGCCACGAACAAACCACCACGGTCGCTTTCGCGGTGGATATGCCGGGCCAGCAACTCCTTGCCGGTGCCCATCTCGCCCTGGATCAGCACGGGCAAATGGCTGGGCGCCAACGCGTTAACGTCTTCACGCAGTTGCCGCGAGCGGGCGTCGATAAACACCAGCGCCTTGGCGCGAATGCTTAGCGGGCTTTTATCGGCGTCGGGAAAGGTCAGCAGCGGCTGGCCCGGGTGTTCAATGCGTGACATACAAAAACTCCAAAGCAAGCCGACAAAAACCGCCGCGGCTTGAGCAACAAAAAAAGGCGGGACCGCAATCAGGCGCTGCGGCGGGCGTGCTGTTCGATACGGTTTTGCAGGCGGTAGAGGTAGGAAAAACCACGCTCCCAACGCTGGTGGCCAGACTTCACATTGATATGCCCCACGCCACTCAAAATCGCCGTTTCAGCGCCCCAGTCGCGGGCCAGCTCAATGGCCCGTGCGGCGCTGGCGGCGGCATCGTTATCCGAGCCCACCAGTTGCGCCGGGAACGGCAATAGCTCACGGGGAATCGGCGCAAAGCCTTTAAGCGGTTCCGGGCAGGCCGGGCGCTCCACATCGGCGGGCGCCACCAGCAAGGCACCCTGCACCCGACGCAGCAATTCCACCGGCGCGTTGACGGCCCAGTGGGCGACGGTGACGCAACCCAGGCTGTGGGCAATCAGAATCACCGGCGTGGTTTGCGCGGCAATGGCGCGGTCAAGCTCGGCTACCCAGGCGGCGCGGTCGGGGTTCTGCCAGTCGGCCTGCTCCACCCGTTGGCTATTGGGCAAGCTGCGTTGCCAATGGCTTTGCCAATGCTCGTCCGGTGAGCCTTGCCAGCCAGGAACTATCAAATAGCGGATCGATTCGCTGCGCATGGGAAACGCCTCCTGCGAAAGTCGTGTGGAGGCCAGTATAGGGAGGGGTCATATACTCGTTAAGGAATAAGAAATTATTTACTTATGCCTTTATCGGCAAAACACTACTAGCAAAAAGCCGCCCTCCGGTACCCGACACTTCCTCTACAGCGCTCTATTTACGGGCCTTTCAGCCGTTTTTACGCGGCGTACGCGCTCGCGCGCGTCGCGGTATAGAGATGGCCGGCCAGCAAAAACAAAAATGGTTATATAAAAATTCTTAAATAGTATTTTTAAGAATATTAGGCGCTCCGTACTATCCGCTCCACGCCCACTCACGACGACTAATCCAAGGGCACTTTTTTCAAGGAGCAGACAGATGAGCGCACCCCTTCGCAGCGTTGAGGGCCAGGACGAAGCCGGCATCCTCCGCGAAATCTCCGCCGCCCTGCAGGGCCTGCGTTTTGGTTCGGTGGAAATCACCGTGCATAACGGCCAGGTCGTACAGATCGAGCGCAAAGAGAAATTCCGTCTGCAGCCACCCGCTGGCAAACAGGCATAAGCCACAACCGAACCACCGCCTACTGGACCACCGGAGGGCCGCAGCAAATGAACAGATACACCCGTTGGCAGCCGCGAATGTGCAGCTGAACCCCATAAGAACCTCAGCCATAACACTTGAACAAAATTTGAAATCTTAGGAGTTACACCATGTCCATTCGCCGTTTCGCTTTGGCAGCTTTGACCAGCGCCCTCTTCGCCGGTACCGCCGTCGCCAAGGATTACGAACTGCTGAACGTTTCGTATGACCCAACTCGTGAGCTGTATCAGGAATACAACGCCGAATTCATCAAGTTCTGGCAGGCATCCCACAAGGACGACAAAGTCACCATCCAGCAATCCCACGGTGGCTCGGGCAAACAAGGCCGCGCCGTGATCGACGGCCTGCGTGCCGACGTCGTGACCCTGGCCCTGGCCGGTGACATCGACGAAATCGCCAAGCTGGGCAAAAGCCTGCCGGAAGACTGGCAAACCCGCCTGCCACAATCGAGCACCCCGTACACCTCGACCATCGTGTTCCTGGTGCGCAAGGGCAACCCCAAAGGCATCAAGGACTGGGGCGACCTGATCAAGAAAGACGTGTCGGTGATTACCCCGAACCCGAAAACCTCCGGCGGCGCCCGCTGGAACTTCCTCGCCGCCTGGGCCTATGGCCTGAAAGCCGGCGGTAGCGAAGCCAAGGCCAAAGACTACGTAGAGCAGCTGTACAAGCACGTGCCGATCCTGGACACCGGTGCTCGCGGCTCAACCATTACCTTCGTCAACAACGGTCAAGGCGACGTGCTGCTGGCCTGGGAAAACGAAGCCTTCCTGGCCCTTAAAGAAGATGGCGGTGCCGACAAGTTCGACATCATCGTGCCTTCGCTGTCGATCCTGGCCGAGCCGCCAGTGGCTGTAGTGGACAAGAACGCCGAGAAAAAAGGCACCCAGGAAATCGCCACCGAATACCTGAAGCACCTGTACAGCCCGGCTGGCCAAGAGATCGCCGCGAAGAACTTCTACCGCCCACGTGACGAGAAAGTCGCGGCCAAATACGCCAGCCAATTCCCCAAACTGGACCTGGTAACTATCGACAAGGACTTCGGTGGCTGGAAAACTGCGCAACCGAAATTCTTTAACGATGGCGGCGTGTTCGACCAGATCTACCAAGCGCAGTAATCGCGCTGCGGTAAACCCGTAGGGTGCGCTCCGCGCACCAGGCGATTTCAGCTGGATCGCTTGGTGCGCGGAGCACACCCTACAAAAGCCAAAGCCCGGAATTGCCTCCGGGTTTTCGTGCGTTCAAACCAAGGATATCTATGTCACGTCGTATCTCTCCCGTCATACCCGGCTTCGGGCTGACGCTGGGCTACACCCTGGTGTACCTCAGTCTGATTGTGCTGATTCCGCTGGCGGCGATGTTTGTCCATGCCGCCCAACTGACCTGGGACCAGTTCTGGGCCATCATCACCGCCCCCCGCGTGATCGCGGCGCTCAAACTGAGCTTCGGCACCGCACTGTATGCGGCCCTGATTAATGGCGTGATCGGCACCCTGCTGGCCTGGGTGTTGGTGCGCTACACCTTCCCGGGGCGCAAGGTCATCGACGCGATGATCGATTTGCCCTTCGCCCTGCCCACCGCTGTTGCCGGTATCGCGCTTACCGCGCTCTATACCCCCACCGGGCTGGTCGGCCAGTTTGCCGCTGACCTGGGCTTCAAGATCGCCTACACCCCGCTGGGCATTACCCTGGCCCTGACCTTCGTCACCCTGCCGTTTGTGGTGCGCACGGTGCAGCCGGTACTGGCCGATATTCCCCGCGAGGTTGAAGAAGCCGCCGCATGCCTGGGTGCCAAGCCGTTCCAGGTGTTCCGCCATATTCTCGCCCCGGCCCTGTTGCCCGCCTGGCTCACCGGCTTTGCCCTGGCCTTCGCCCGTGGCGTAGGCGAGTACGGCTCGGTGATTTTTATCGCCGGTAATATGCCGATGAAAACCGAAATCCTGCCGCTGCTGATCATGGTCAAGCTCGACCAGTACGACTACCGCGGTGCCACGTCCATTGGCGTATTGATGCTGGTGGTGTCCTTTGTCTTGCCGCTGCTGATCAACCTGCTGCAGCGCCGCATCGAAAAACCATAAGGAGCGCGCCATGTCTTCACCAACGCTTAGCGCGGCCGCTTCTGCCAACGCCGCACGCCGGGGCAACGTCAACGCCCGGCGCATCCTGATCGGCCTGTGCTGGCTGGTTTTTATCCTGTTTCTGGTACTGCCGCTGTTTATCGTGGTGTCCCAGGGTTTGAAGAACGGCCTGGGCGCCTTCTTTACCGCGATCTTCGAGCCCGACGCCTTGTCGGCCCTCAAGCTCACCCTGATCGCCGTGCTGATTTCGGTGCCGCTCAACCTGGTGTTCGGCGTCAGCGCCGCCTGGTGCGTGAGCAAATACTCGTTCCGCGGCAAAAGTATCCTGGTGACCCTGATCGACCTGCCGTTTTCGGTATCGCCGGTGATTGCCGGTCTGGTCTATGTGCTGATGTTTGGCGCTCAGGGGCTGCTCGGCCCGTGGCTGCAGGACCACGATATCCAGATCGTCTTCGCCCTGCCGGGCATTGTGCTGGCGACCATCTTCGTCACGGTGCCCTTCGTGGCCCGCGAGCTGATTCCGCTGATGCAGGAGCAAGGCACCCAGGAAGAAGAAGCCGCGCGGCTATTGGGCGCCAACGGCTGGCAGATGTTCTGGCATGTCACCGTGCCGAATATCAAATGGGGCCTGATCTATGGCGTGGTGCTGTGTACTGCGCGCGCCATGGGCGAGTTTGGCGCGGTGTCGGTGGTGTCCGGGCATATCCGTGGCGTCACCAACACCCTGCCGCTGCATGTTGAAATTCTCTACAACGAATACAACCACGTCGCTGCCTTTGCTGTGGCCAGCCTGCTGCTGATCCTGGCGCTGTTCATCCTTCTGCTCAAGCAGTGGAGCGAGTCCCGTATCTCCCGCCTGAAAGCCAAAGCGGACGAGGAATAAACCATGAGTATCGAAGTCCGTAACGTCAGCAAGAACTTCAATGCCTTCAAGGCGCTGAACCAGATCAACCTGGATATCCAGAGCGGCGAGCTGGTGGCCCTGCTGGGCCCGTCCGGCTGCGGCAAGACCACCCTGCTGCGCATTATTGCCGGCCTGGAAACCCCGGATAACGGCAGCATCGTATTCCACGGCGAAGACGTCTCCGGCCACGACGTGCGTGATCGCAACGTCGGTTTTGTGTTCCAGCACTACGCCCTGTTCCGCCATATGACGGTGTTCGACAACGTCGCCTTCGGCCTGCGCATGAAGCCAAAAGGCGAGCGCCCGACTGAAACCCGTATCGCCGAGAAAGTGCATGAGTTGCTGAATATGGTGCAGTTGGACTGGCTGTCCGACCGCTACCCGGAGCAGCTGTCCGGTGGCCAGCGCCAGCGTATCGCCCTGGCCCGCGCCCTGGCGGTAGAGCCCAAGGTACTGCTGCTGGATGAACCCTTTGGCGCGCTGGACGCCAAGGTACGTAAAGAGCTGCGCCGCTGGTTGGCGCGCCTGCACGAAGATATCAACCTGACCTCGGTGTTCGTGACCCACGACCAGGAAGAAGCCATGGAAGTGGCCGACCGTATCGTGGTGATGAACAAGGGCGTGATCGAGCAGATCGGCTCACCGGGCGAGGTGTACGAGAACCCGGCCAGCGATTTTGTTTACCACTTCCTGGGTGACTCGAACCGTCTGCATGTGGGCGGCGAGGAGCATGTGCTGTTCCGCCCGCATGAGATTTCGCTGTCGCGGCATGAAACCGAAGGGCACCAGGCGGCTGAAGTGAAGGATATCCGTCCGCTCGGGGCGATTACCCGCGTCACCCTGAAGGTGCCGGCGCAAGACGAGCTGATCGAAGCCGAAGTGGTCAAAGACCATGACAGCCTGACCGGGCTGGTGCGCGGTGAAACCTTGTTCTTCAAGCCCAAGGTTTGGCAGGCGCATAAGCAGATCTAACGCTAAAAGGCCCCTCTCCCCCGGCCCCTCTCCCCTATCCGGGCGACCACAAGCGGGCGAGGGGTGACGTATGGCTAAGGCCCTGCACCGAACAGTCCCCTCTCCCGCTTGCGGGAGAGGGCTAGGGAGAGGGGCCTTTGATCTGGCCTCGACCAGCCCCTTTTCCTCCAACCGCAACTGTCGCGAATGGAAGCGCTGCAGGCTG
>JBCECW010000248.1:0-6310 GCA_039207785.1 Pseudomonas sp.
GGGCAGTGAATACCCGTTGCGCGGCGGCTTTGTCGGGGCTGTTGAGCATGTCGTAGAGCGCGGTGGGCACCACCTGCCACGACACCCCGTATTTATCGGTGAGCCAACCACATTGCACCTCCTGGCCACCCTCGGCCAGGGCGGCCCACAGGCGGTCGACCTCGAATTGGTCGGCACAGTTGGCGACAAACGACACGGCGGGCG
Organism: Pseudomonas sp.; assembly: GCA_039207785.1. Classification (GTDB taxonomy): domain Bacteria; phylum Pseudomonadota; class Gammaproteobacteria; order Pseudomonadales; family Pseudomonadaceae; genus Aquipseudomonas. The sequence goes on from JBCECW010000248.1 coordinate 205, forward strand.
AGAACTGGAACTCCGGGCCGCCGTTGAGGGCGATAAATTCCTCGCCGTCGAGGCTAAAGCGCACCGTCATCACCGAGCCGGCTGGTTTGGGTGCGCCTTCGAGAAAGTAGTTGGTTTCGATGATCCGCGAGTTGCGAAACACCGACACATAGAACTGCGCTGCCTCTTCGGCCTGGGTATCGAACCACAGGCAGGGACCGATTTTTTGCATGCTGGGAGCTCCTTTCGCTGGGGCGTGGAGCTACCCAGTCTAGCGGCCCAGGCGTTTGGCGACGTCGATATCCAGGCTGGCCATAAAGCTCTCCACCGCCTCGGTGTAGGCGCCTGGGGTGCCGAGCTGCTGGTTGATCTCCTTGTGGCTAAGGTCCTGCTTCAACACGCTGATGCTGACGTTGACCGCCGTGCCATGGCTGGCAAACAGCTGCGCCTGTTCGCAGGCCACTTCGCGGCGCGTCGAGCACACCGCCAGGATCGGCGCGGCGCCATTGGCCAGCACATAGTTGGGCGAGGTCTGTTGCCAGTAGGCCGGCTCGGCGCCAAAGGCCTGGTCATAAAAGCGCATATGCCGCGCCTGCATGATCTTTTCCACATCCAGCGCAGCGCTATCCAGGGCCACGGTGCCGAGCCAGGGTTTTACCCCCTGGGCGGCGGCCAGGGTAGGGGAGGCGGCTAGCAGGGCCACCAGATGAGCGCCGGCCGAATGGCCCATGACGATCACCTGGGTCGGCGAGCCACCCCAGCTCGCCGCTTTGGCCTGAGTCATGGCCAGGGCCTTGGCGACCTCTTCCGCTTGCTGCAGCGGCTTGGTCTCGGGCAACAGCGGGTAGTTGGCGCTCACCAGGATAAAACCCAGGCCTACCCAGCGATTGACCTTATTGGCCACCACTTGCTGGGCCGACTTGTCGCCGGTTTTCCAGGCGCCCCCGTGCACCATAAAGATAATCGGCGCATTGCTGGGGCGTGATGGCAGGTAGACGTCCATGCGCTCGCGCTCGCCGGGGCCATAGGCGAGGTCCTGGCTGACGGTGGCGCCGGCGGGCAGTTGCAGGGGCGCGGTGGCGCTTTCTTGGCCACGCTCGGCGCGGCGTTCTTTGATGGCGTCCAGCAGGGGGCCGGCGACGGCGGCCTGGCAGGCCAGGGTCGATAGCAGAACGAGGGTGCTCAGGCGGCGGGAGAACGGCATGGAGGGCTCCAGAAATAAGGTGGCGAGGCTTATACGCACCGCGAGTTGCAACACCTGCGAAATCTGGTGCGCGGAGCGCACCCTACGAGATCGCAGCGGATGCCCCAGAATCGTAGGGTGCGCTTCGCGCACCGCAAAAAAAGCCCCGCACTGAGCGGGGCTTTTAAATCACAGGGTTTCGGCCCAAAGGTCGTACTCGTCGGCGTCGGTGACGCGGCACATCACTTTGTCGCCCGGCTTCAGGTCCTGGTCGCTGTCGACATACACATTGCCGTCGATTTCCGGCGCATCGAAGAAGCAGCGGCCTACGGCGCCTTGTTCGTCGACTTCGTCGATCAGCACTTCAATCTCGCGGCCGATCTTCAGTTGCAGGCGTGCGGCGCTGATTTGCTGCTGGTGCGCCATAAAGCGTTCCCAACGGTCTTGCTTGACGTCGTCCGGCACCACTTCGGCGTCCAGCAGGTTGGCCGGTGCGCCTTCTACTGGCGAGTACTGGAAGCAGCCAACGCGGTCGAGCTGGGCTTCGGTCAGCCAGTTGAGCAGGTATTGGAAGTCTTCTTCGGTTTCGCCGGGGAAGCCGACAATAAAGGTCGAGCGGATGATCAGGTCCGGGCACTGCTCGCGCCAGCTTTTGATCCGCGCCAGCGTCTTGTCTTCAAAGGCCGGACGTTTCATGGCCTTGAGCACTTTCGGGCTGGCGTGCTGGAAGGGGATATCCAGGTACGGCAGGATCTTGCCGGCGGCCATCAACGGAATGACATCGTCGACGTTCGGGTACGGGTATACGTAGTGCAGGCGCACCCAGACGCCGAGGGTGCTCAGGGCCTGGCACAGCTCCAGCATGCGGGTTTTCACCGGCTGGCCGTTCCAGAAGTCGGTTTTGTATTTGACGTCGACGCCGTAGGCGCTGGTGTCCTGGGAAATCACCAGCAGCTCTTTGACGCCGGCCTTGACCAGGCGCTCGGCCTCGCTCAGCACATCGCCCACTGGGCGGCTGACCAGCTTGCCGCGCATGGACGGAATAATGCAGAAGCTGCAGCTATGGTTGCAGCCTTCGGAAATCTTCAGATAGGCGTAGTGGCGAGGGGTGAGCTTGATGCCTTGTGGCGGCACCAGGTCGATCAGCGGGTTGTGGTCCTGGCGCGGCGGCACCACTTCGTGCACGGCGCTGACCACTTGCTCGTACTGTTGCGGGCCGGTGACGGCCAGTACACTTGGGTGCACGTTACGGATGGCGTTTTCTTCCACGCCCATGCAGCCGGTGACGATGACCTTGCCGTTCTCGGCAATGGCTTCACCAATCACTTCCAACGATTCGGCCTTGGCCGTGTCAATAAAGCCGCAGGTGTTGACCACCACCACGTCGGCGTCCTGGTAGGTCGCCACGACTTCATAACCTTCCATGCGCAGCTGGGTAAGGATGCGTTCGGAATCGACGAGTGCCTTGGGGCAACCCAGGGATACGAAGCCGACTTTCGGCGTGGCGACGGTGGACATGACTAACCTCAGGCGTTTGGACGGGCGCTTTCGGGCGCCTCTGGTCAAAAAGTGCGCAATTCTAGCGGCAGGTCACCCACTTGAATAGCCTCCATCCGGCAGAAGAGCCATTCGCTGCTGCCAGCAAAGCCCTCAGCTATGCTCTGCACGGGCATTGCCGTGTAAAGCAGGTGCTCTGCACCCAGACATTCAGGTATAAAGCCGCCCAGTTCTACCCGCCCCGAGTACAAGGTGGGGCGCGATCCATCTCAGGAGCTTAGTGCATGTCCAACGCGCATTCCGCGCCAGCGGCCGGTGGCAAGTCCTCGACCATCAGTTTGATGATTGCCGCTGTCGGTGTGGTCTTCGGTGATATCGGTACCAGCCCGCTGTACACCTTGAAGGAGGTGTTCAACCCGCACTACGGGGTGCAGGCCAACCACGACGGGGTGCTGGGCATTCTTTCGCTGATCTTCTGGTCGCTGTTCTGGGTGGTTTCGCTCAAGTACGTGCTGTTTATGCTGCGTGCCGACAACCAGGGCGAAGGTGGGGTAATGGCCCTGACTGCCCTGGCGCGCCGCGCCGCCCACGACTACCCCAAGTTGCGCAATGTGCTGGTGCTGCTGGGCCTGTTTGGCGCCGCACTGTTCTATGGCGACAGCATGATTACCCCGGCGATTTCGGTGTTGTCGGCGGTGGAAGGCCTGGAGCTGGCCTTCGATGGCATCGACCACTGGGTGGTGCCGCTGTCGTTGATCGTGCTGGTGGCGCTGTTTCTGATCCAGAAACATGGCACCACGCGCATCGGCATCCTGTTTGGCCCGGTGATGCTCACCTGGTTTAGCGCCCTTAGCGTGTTGGGGATCTATGGCATTTTGCAGCGCCCGGAAGTGTTGCATGCGCTGAACCCTTATTGGGCGGTTAACTTCTTTATTTCCCACCCCGGTATCGGTATCACCATCCTCGGTGCAGTGGTGTTGTCGCTGACCGGTGCCGAAGCGTTGTATGCCGATATGGGCCATTTCGGTCGCAAGCCGATTGCCCGCGCCTGGTTCTTCCTGGTGCTGCCGGGTCTGGCGCTGAACTACTTCGGCCAGGGCGCCTTGCTGCTGCAAAACCCGGAAGCGGCGCGTAACCCCTTCTACCTACTGGCGCCGGGCTGGGCGCTGGTGCCGATGATCCTGCTGTCGACCCTGGCCACCATCATCGCTTCGCAGGCGGTGATTTCCGGGGCCTTCTCCCTGACCCGCCAAGCCATCCAGTTGGGCTATGTGCCACGGATGTTTATCCAGCACACCTCCAGCCATGAGCAGGGGCAGATCTATATCGGTGCGGTGAACTGGACGCTGATGGTTGGCGTGGTGTTGCTGGTGCTGGGCTTCGAGTCCTCCAGCGCCCTGGCTGCAGCCTATGGCGTGGCGGTGACCGGCACCATGCTGATCGACACCTTGCTGGCCTCGGCCGTGGTGCTGTTGCTGTGGCGCTGGTCGCCCTGGGCGTCGGTGCCCATGTTGTTGGCGTTCTTCCTGGTGGACAGCCTGTTCTTTGCCGCCAACCTGCCCAAGGTGCTGCAAGGCGGCGCCTTCCCGGTGGTGAGCGGTACCGCGCTGTTTATCCTGATGACCACCTGGAAGCGCGGCCGTCAGTTGCTGGTCGACCGCCTCGACGAAAGCGCCATTCCGCTGCCGCTGTTTATCGGCAGTATCCGCGTGCAGCCGCCGCATCGCGTGCAAGGCACGGCGGTGTTCCTCACCGCCCGTGCCGACGCCGTACCGCACGCGCTATTGCACAATCTGCTGCATAACCAGGTGCTGCACGAAACCGTGGTGTTGTTGACGGTGGTGAACGAAGACGAGCCGCGTATCCCCAACGAGCGGCGCTTTGAGGTCGACGCCTTTGGCGAAGGCTTCTACCGCGTGGTGCTGCATTTCGGCTTTATGGATGAAACCGATGTGCCGGCGGCGTTGGGCCTGTGCCACCTGGACGACCTGGATTTCAGCCCGATGCGCACCACCTACTTCCTTAGCCGCGAGACCATTATCTCCACCAAGCTGGTGGGCATGGCGCGTTGGCGGGAACTGCTATTCGCCTTCTTGCTGAAGAACGCCAACGGCAATTTGCGCTTCTTTAACCTGCCGCTTAACCGGGTGATCGAGCTGGGGACGCAGGTCGAGATTTAGCCCTGGCTGAAATCGCTGGTGCGCGGAGCGCACCCTACGGTACCGAGGCGAACCTTATCGCCTCGTTTACGTCGCCATCGTAGGGTGCGCTCCGCGCACCGCTTAACCTCGGCGCGGCAACATGCGCAGCAGGGTGTTGTCGCGAATCACGTAGTGATGGGCGATGCCGGCCAGCGCATGCAGGCCGATCAGCCAATAACCCACTACGCCGCCCAGCTCATGCCATTCCTTGACCTGCTTGGCCAGGTCCGGGTTCTTGCCCACCAGATGGGGCAACTCCAGGCCCCAGAACGGCACCGGCTTATCGGCGGCACTCAGGATCAGCCAGCCGGCGAAGGGCAGGCCAATCATCAGCAGATACAGCGCCAGGTGCATCAGCTTGGCCGGCAGCATCTGCCAGGCCGGTGGCGCCGGCTCGATCCGTGGCGTCGGGCTGATGACGCGCAGCGCGATACGCAGCCATACCAGCGCAAACACGCTAAGGCCGAGCATAAAGTGGAACTGCTTCATCAGGTCGCGCTCGGGGCTGTCTTTGGGGAAGATGCCGCGTAGCTCGATGCAGGCGTATACCGCCGCCAGGAGGATCACCATCAGCCAGTGCAGCGTGATGCTGGCGGTGCCGTAACGGGACTCACTGTTTTTCCAACTCATCAGGTCTTCCTTCTTTTGCCAGAGGCCCGCTCTGTGGCGGGTTGCAGGAAGACCTTAGCATTGATGGTGTGAAAAAAACCTTGGGGCGATACGGACGAGGTGTTCCCTGGCTCCTACGGGGAACGATGAAGGCCTACGGCTCCGGGCGCTTCTCGATATCCTTGATCAAGCGCACGGCCAGCGCCGGGTAGTCTTCGTCGAAGTGATGGCCGCCCGGCAGTTCCAGCTTCTCGCCGACCGTGGTGGCTTCGGTGCAACCGCTTTCGGCGGTTTCGTCCTTGCCGTATACGCACAGCACCTTGGCCGCCGGCAAACGGGCCACTTCCGGGCCGGTGGCGGCTTCTTTGCCCGCCGTACCCAGCCAGCCCTGTACTTCGATCTCGAAGCTACCGCTGCGCGCCAGGGCGATCAGCTGGATACCGCGTACCTGTTGCTGGGCCGCCGGTGGCAGGCGGTTGTAGATGGCGGGCAAGACGTCGGCGCCAAACGAGTAGCCGATCAGCACAAAGTTTTTTGCGCCCCATTTGTCGCGGTATAGCTTCATCAGCTTGGCCAGGTCGACCGCACTTTGCTCGGGGCTCTTGTGCTGCCAGTAGTAGCGCAGGGCATCCACGCC